>JAFRJA010000030.1 GCA_017432545.1 Erysipelotrichaceae bacterium | reverse complement strand
CGCCAAACATAGAACCGAATAACTGCTCAGACACTTTCTATATTTGGCTATCTAAATTATATCCCTGAAGATAACTGTAAAACTGATATTTCTATGTCAAAGAACTGTATATGTCAACCACACGATTGTAGATTAACCGAATAGAAATAAGTATAGAAGAGGACCGGGCAAAAATGACGGGATATTCAGAAGTGAATGCAGCCGTATTCGGTGGGGGCAGGCACACCTGGAGACTTCAACTGAAATTTTATGTGAAGAGAAACGGTGGTGAATGGAAGCTTTGCAAGGCGATAGCTTCCACCTGGTAAAAAAGGAGAAAATGATGCAAGAAAACAGATTTTTTGAAGAGATCCACGGCAACTTCGGTTTCGGCTGTATGAGGCTGCCGATGAAGAATGGTGAAGTAGACTATTGGGCATTTGCGGTTCAGGTTCCTATATGTCGGTGGCAGGAGTGAAGGACGACAGATTGAAAGCCATCACGGCGATAGTACCGGCAATTTCTGATATATCGAAATCACCGATGATGGGATTCTTTAAGCCGGAAGAGGAAGTCATTAGCGCTAAGGAGGCGTATGATAAAGGCGAAAGTGATGTTATGTATCTTAACTTCATGCCAAGAGCTTTTGACGAGGGAGCTGCCTATTACTATACTTCAAGAGGAAACAGAAAGGGTTATTCCAATCTGGCGGTTGCCTGGAGTCAGCTGGAACTGGTGAAATACAATGTTCCTGTCATCATGAAGGATATGAAGAAACCGTACATGGTCATTACCGGAGAAAACGCATGGTCTAGACCTTCTTCTGAAGAAGTATACAATGCGGTACCTGGCAATAAAGAAATCCATGTCATTCCGGAAGCCGGTCATTTTGATATGTACGATCTTGAGCCGTTTGTAACAGAGGCATTTGAATACATTCTGCCATTCTTTGCAGTGCCGTCTTACTTGTTCATGGTGAAAACGCTCATAACAAGTTCTATTCCGATGAAGTCTATGAACAGTTAAAAGGCGACAACAAACAATACTATGTCGTACCTGATGCTGTACACATTGACTTATATGACAATGTAGAAAAGATTCCTTTTGATCAGATCGAGGAATTCTTTAATAAGTATCTGTAAAAAAGATAAACATAGAAGACTTATAACTTTACTCTGTTATGAGCCTTCTTTTTATTATCTCAACAGGATCCACTTTTCATTCTGAGGTGAAAACAACCTCACGAAGTGCACTTCACGGAGTGCACTTCGTTGATTTATGAAAGTTTCGCAAAAGTGTAAGTTCAAGGATACTATTCAATCAATCGCAACAGAGGAGATACCGTTTTTTATTAGTTCGCTTATGATATCAACGAGTTCATCAGCTTTTATTACTTTACCGTCAGCTATCCATTGCCTGTATAAGATGAAAAATGAATTGTTTATAAAAGATATAACCAGTTTTTTTCTGTATTCTTCAATACTGTTCAGCGGTTTATACAGATCATGTACGGAATCGAAAAATGATCTGATGTTTCTGCTCAGAACATAGCTGTAATTATCGTTTACGAAGATCTTCTCGAAGAATAAATTTTCATTTTCGATGAAGGAGATATATTCTTTGACAAGCATCCTGATATTGTTGATGTCTTTATACTTTATCCTGGAAATGAATGTTTCATTGAGCTCCTCCAGTATGGCAGAAAGAAGTTCATCCACGCTCTTATAATGCAGATAGAAAGTCTTGCGGTCGATACCGGCTTTCTTGCACAGGGATGAGATATTGATTTCATCAAGATCTTTTTCATCTATCATGATCTGTAAAGCCTGCCTGAGAGATTCTTCGCAGCGTATATATCTTGGATCACTCAGCCTGTCCATCATTTAATCCTCACTTTCACAATGACTGTGGAATAGACTAAGATGTCTGTTTCCTGAACGCTTCTTAATTAATATAATGCAATTGGAAAAACTATTCAACAGTTGTGTATTAGGAGGAGATCAATATGTCAGATACTGCACTTATCACCGGTTCTACAGGCGGACTCGGCTCTTGTTTTGTAAAGATCCATGCCGAAAAAGGAGGGGATCTGATCCTTGTCGGAACAAATCAAGACAAGCTTGCCGCACAGAAGAAAGAAGCGGAAGAAAAGTATAATGTTCATGCCGAATATATCGTTGCCGATCTATCTGATGCAAAGCAGGTAGAAAACGTCTATAACACCTGCAAAGAAAAAGGTTGGACTATCGATATTCTGATCAACAATGCCGGGTTTGGCGGACAGGGCGACTTTGCCAGAGAAAGGACAATGGAACAGGATATGTCCATGATAGCCGTCAATATCGAAGCACCGACAAGGCTGTGCAAACTCTTTCTGCCAGATATGATCGAAAGAGGAAGCGGAAAGGTGCTGAATGTTTCTTCTACGGCAGCAATCATGCCGGGACCTTTACAGGCAGTCTATTATGCAACAAAATCCTATGTGACAAGCTGGTCGAATTCTTTGTGGAGAGAACTGAAAGGAACTGGTGTTACTGTAACAGCTCTTATGCCTGGTGCTATGCGTACAGGGTTTGCTTCAACGGGAGGATTATCCGATACCAAACTGTTTGCCAATGCAGTGGAGCCGTTCGATGTAGCTCTGGCTGGATATAACGGAATGCTGAAAGGTGAACTCAATGTCATAGCAGGTCTTCCGGGATGGCAGGCACCAATGATGAAACTGGCTCCGATGTTCCCGAAGAAGATGATGCTGGACTTCGTCTATAATCCCATCTTTGACAGTTCAAGAAAAGTAAAATAACGGATCAGCCTTTATTTAAAAGCTTTTCCGTTATTTTTGTCTTTGTAACGATATGTAGTATATTACTTCTTTTTCTGTTCTGTTTTCTGTATTCCTGTCTTG
>JAFRJA010000029.1 GCA_017432545.1 Erysipelotrichaceae bacterium | reverse complement strand
CTATCAAAGATAAAATAAGCAAAAAAACTTAAAGAAACAGAATCCCACCCAACATTTCATCAAGACAGAAAACGAAGAGATCGCCAGTATTTAAAGGCTTTCTCTTCGTTTTAATGTCATTGAACTGTCAAAGTCGGGATTCTAACACAACTTATTCTTTCTTGACATCAGCTTTGGTCAAAGAATTGATGATGACATTGGCCGTGATATCTCCTGTGACATTCAACGAGGTATAGACCATATCCAGCAGCTTATAGATGCCGGAATAGAAACCGATGAAATCAAGCGGAATACCTAATAATTGCAGATATGTAGCCCCGATAACGACGCCACCATTTGGAATACCCGGAGCCGACATATTGATCAAAACTGCCGATACCAGCATCAGCAGATATCTGCTCAAAGTCACTTCCACACCGAATAGTGATGAACAGAACAAGCCCAGAAGCGAAAAGGAGACAGCACCTCCGCACATATGGATCGTACAGCCAAGCGGCACGACCACATCCGTGATCTCAGAAGGAATACCGAATTCCTCATTACAGGTCTTTATAGTATAAGGAAGCGTTGCGCTTGATGAACAGGTCGTGATCGTCATCAGCCAGATCTTGTTTACCTTCTTCAAAAACTCAGCCGGAGACATCTTGGTTATAAGTAAGACCGGAAGGATCATGATAAAGATCAGAGTCAATAAGGCGCAAAGATAAGCGGCAAGAATATATCTGACCCCAACACCTAACAATACCACGCCATATTTGGCCACCGTCACGGAAATAAGTGAAAAGACTGCAAACGGGGTCAGATACATGAAATACTCTAATATCTTGAACAGGAAATCCTTGACCTTCCTGATCAGATCGATGGCATCTTTTCCCTTTTCAAATCTGCTGCATAAGTAGCCGACCAGAAAAGAAAAGATGATGACGGAAAACAGATATGAACCGGTAAGGAATTTCTTCAGATCACGCGGGATCAGATTCAGAAACATATCCCCGACATTGAAAGTCGTCGTCGTGCCTGTCCATTCCACATTCTCCAAGACAAAGCCCTTGGCCGGATTGACCAGAACAACCACAAGCGAAGACAATAAGAAAGTCGCAATAAACATCAGTGCAAACAGAACAACAGTCTTTATGATCAGACGATTTTTCAGTTTACGTGAATCAAAGACCGAGACACTGATGCTGGTAAAGACGACCGGTACGATCATGTATTTCAGGAAAGTGATGTACCAAGTACCGATAAATGCGATAGCATCTACGTATGTCGAAAAGAATAATCCGAAGATTATTCCCAAAATCAAAGCAATAAAAGTAAATAAAGACAAATTCTTTTTCATGATCAGATCTGTGACTTAAGATAAGCAAACAGGAAATTGTTGATCTCGCCATTCATGACTTTTTCAACATTACCTTCTTCATAATTTGTTCTGTGATCCTTGACTAAAGTATAAGGACAGAAGACATAGGAACGGATCTGCGAACCCCATTCGATCTTGCGCTGTTCACCCTTCAGAGCTCTCTTCTCATTTTCTCTGTCTTCGATCGCCTTCTGATAGAGTTTGGCTTTCAAGATAGCCAGACACTTTTCACGATTGAGGATCTGAGAACGCTCGGATTGTGAGAAAGCCATGAGCCCGGTCGGGATGTGCTTCATTCTGACCGCGGAGTCCGTCTTGTTGATGTGCTGACCACCGGCACCGGAAGAGCGCATTGTATCGACTTCAAGATCTTCATCTCTGATCTCGATCTCGATCTCATTATTGAATTCCGGTAATACCTCAACCGAAGCAAACGATGTATGTCTTCTGCTTGAGGCATCAAAAGGAGATATTCTGACCAGACGATGAACACCGGATTCGCCTTTCAGATAGCCATAGGCCATATCGCCCTTGACCGCGACCAGACATGATTTGATACCGGCTTCATCAGCCTCTTCATAGGAAATGATCTCAAAACCATAACCGTTGTTCTGGGCATAGCGCTGATACATCCTGAACAGCATCTCCGCCCAGTCCTGTGATTCCGTACCACCGGCCCCCGGGTGAATTTCCAGTAAGGCATTGGAATGATCGTAGTCATTTGAAAGCAGGACTTTTATCTCAAAGTCCTCAAAGTTCTTATTGACTTCTTCGTATTCTTCATTCAGTAACTCAAAAAGCTCCGCATCATAGTTCCTGTTGAGCTCATCGAGTTCTTCTAATAATGATTCAATTCCGTTTTCATTCTGATAGTATCTGCTCTTGAGATCTCTCAAGGTGTTGTATTCCTTGATGACTCTCTGCGCATTCTTCTGATCAGACCAGAAATTCTCCTGACTCTGTTCGGCTTCCAGAGTATTTATTTTTTCATCGATCGAAGCTAAGTCAAAGAGAGTCGCCTAAATCTTTTAACTTCTTTAAGGAAGTGTTTAGGCTTTGTTTCATTTCATATAATTCCATATTATTTTTCCTTTATAACGATCTTGAGATTGTTACAGAAAGTCACAACATCATTGGAAATCGTATTCATCATCTGTTCAAATAATTCATAGCCTTCTTCGACATAGGCCTGTAAAGGATTGTTTTGCGCATAGGAACGCAGATGGATACCTTCACGCAGTTTGGACATGATATCGATATGATTCTGCCAGGCACGATCCATCAGTCTTAGAACCATCGTTCTCTCTAACGGCAATATCTGATTTCTGACCGGCTTGATCTTTGCTTCATAGGCACCGAAGGCCGAATCAAAACATTTGTCGATCGTGGCCTGTTTGTCTAAACCCTGCAGATCTTCGGCCGCAAAGGAAGAAAAACCCATATTGTTGAGACGTTTAGCGATCGATTCATAATCGATGACTTCCTTCTTGCCATCAGCGACAGTATTGGATTCAACGATATTCTCCATCTCACGTTTAAACATATTTTCAACGACGGAATGGATATCTTCGTTTTCTAATATATAGTTACGCTGTGCATACATCGTCTCACGCTGCTGACGCATGACATCATCATAATCCAGTAAGGCTTTACGGATATCGAAGTTTAGACCTTCAACACGCTTCTGTGCTGAAGAGATCGCTTTGGATACCGTCTTGTTTTCGATCGGGATATCACCCATCTGTTCAAAAAGTGTGGAGATACGATCTGATACGAATCTGACCATCAGTTCATCTTCCAGAGAAACATAGAAACGGGAATAACCCGGATCGCCTTGTCTTCCAGAACGGCCACGCAGCTGATTATCGATACGTCTTGATTCATGTCTTTCTGAACCCAAAACCGCAAGACCGCCGAGTTCTCTGGAACGATCGGTAAGTTTGATATCGGTTCCTCGACCGGCCATATTGGTCGCGATCGTAACTGAACCTTCTCTACCGGCTTTGGCGATGATATCAGCTTCACGCGCGTGGTTCTTCGCGTTCAATACTTCGTGTTTTATCCTGGCCTGTTTGAACATCCTCGAGATCAGTTCCGAAGTTTCAACCGAGATCGTACCGACCAGTACCGGCTGACCCTTCGCATATAATTCCTTAACTTCTTCTAACAAGGCATTGTATTTGGCACGCTTGGTACCGAAAACCAGATCCGGATAATCGATACGCTGGACCGGTTTATTCGTCGGTATCTCGACAACACGCATGTTGTAGATGGACAGGAATTCTTCTTCTTCAGTCTTGGCTGTACCGGTCATACCGGCGAGCTTCTTGTAAAGTCTGAAGAAGTTCTGATAGGTGATCGTTGCCATCGTAGTGGTCTCTTGCTTGATCGGGACACCTTCCTTGGCCTGGATCGCCTGATGCAGACCGTCAGAGTATTCTCTGCCTGGCATCTTACGACCGGTATTCTGGTCAACGATGATGACTTCCTTTTCTTCAACGACGTATTCTACGTCTCTGGTCATGATATAGTTGGCCTTCAGGGCCTGAGCAATATAGTGGACCAAAGAAGTATTGTCGATATCATAAAGGTTCTCGACGCCAAAAGCCTTCTCACCTTTGTGGACACCTTCTTCCGTCAGCTGAACGTTCTTATCCTTGACATCGATGACATAATCTTCATCTTTCTTCAGTTTCTTGACGAAACGATCCGCGTTGATATACAGATTGGCCGTCTTCTTTTCACCACCCGAAATGATCAGTGGCGTTCTCGATTCATCGATCAGGATCGAGTCGACCTCATCGACCAAGGCGAAATTGAGTTCTCTTAATACTCTGTCTTCAACTCTGGTGACCATGTTGTCACGCAGATAATCGAAACCGACTTCCGAGTTGGTCGTATAAGTGATATCACACTCATAGGCTTTTCGCTTTTCTGCCGGCGTTAAAGCTCTTAAATTCAGACCGACAGTCAAACCTAAGAAACGATGGATCGCACCCATCCATTCCGAGTCACGTTCCGCCAGATATTCGTTGACGGTAACGACATGTACACCCTTTCCTTCCAAAGCATTCAGGTAGACTGCCATGACGGAAGTCAGGGTCTTGCCTTCACCGGTCTTCATCTCAGCGATATCGCCACGATGTAAGACATAGGCACCTTCCAACTGACAGAAGAAAGGATACTCACCGATGACACGCTTCGCTGCCTCTCTGGCAACCGCAAAAGCTTCGACCTGAATATCGTCGAGCGTCTCACCGTTCGCGAGTCTTTCCTTGAACTGTCTGGTTTTATCTTTGAGATCCTCATCACTCAGAGTAGCCATCTCACCGGCTAACTTATCGACCGGTATGCAGGCTTTCTCTACTTCTTCCAGGATCTTCTTATCACTGTTAAATAATCTGTCAAATATACCCATCTTGTATCTCCAATTCCATATAATTATAGCATAGAAAAAAAATTGACCCTTCTGGCCAACTTTTTCTTTGTGTTTCTCGGTTATTCCTTAATCTCTTTTATATTGTGAGCTTGAAGACCTCGATCACCTTCAACTAAATCGAATTCAACACGTGCATCTACATCTATGGTCTTATAACCATCCATGATCAATTGAGAATAATGGAAGAAGACATCACGACCATCATCTGCTGTAATGAAGCCAAATCCCTTTACCTTGTTGAATCTTTTAACTTTGCCTAACATTTCCTTATTCTCCTTTTGCTTAATTCTATCACACTTTTTTATGGATTATTCAATATTTTTTGTAAGCTAGAGATAACACTTTGATTTTTTTCGTTGTTGGTTCGATTGTCCGAAATACTCCCTTCAAAGTTGATCCGGTCGTGACCACATCATCCACCACCAGTACCTTTTTTAACGCTTCTCCTTCATAATAATAATTGTCAATTATCTGTCTTCTTTCTTCCAGATTTTTTCCCTCCTGACACATCTCTTTTTTCATTTTCAACCCGTTAACTGCCGGCAAGTGCACCGATTCAAAAATACCTTTCAGATGATCAAAACCTCTCTCTTCTATTTTGGTACCGGTACTTGGTACCGGTAAGAGCTGATAACCAAAATACCTGATATTTATGTAATCTTCGATATCATAGAGAAAGACATTCTTTAAGGCTTCATCATGACACTCCTTATACTGCAGAAGCAGACTTTTGAATAAACCTGAGTACTCAAAAAAAGTCTCAACTTTAATACCGGATACTTCAATGATCTTTCTGTCCGGCTGCAATTGACTGCGGCACTTTTCACACAGCTGATCTTCTTTAAGGAACAGTGAACGGAAAGAGTAACGTTCGATTTCCTTGTCACAATAAAGACACCTCATAAATAGGAGTTCGCCTTTCTCAGATAATCAAGAGTCTCATCGATCGTTTTGTAATGACGATCGGAAATGATATAGGAGTTTCCCTTTGAATCAAGGCCTCTTCCCACTCTTCCCAGCATCTGTACCAGATTGGATGAATCAAAGATCTTTCTGCTGTTCATGATCACGACATCCACGTTCTTTATCGTGATCCCTCGTTCCAGAACTGTTGTTGCAAAGATGAAACGATATACACCTTTACGGAAATCTTCAATGTTCTGTTTGCGCTTATCGAGATCGGAATAGACATAGGTACAGGAATAAAAGTGTGAAAAGATCCTGTAGTACAGCAGAGCGTCTCTGCGGCTGGAAACAAAGATCATGCCCTGGTTGGCCATCAGCGACATGATCCGATTCAGGCACAGCAGAGAAAAGATGTTTTTCCGATAATAGATCTCGGGAACGCTTAAAGGTGTATAGGAAGGACGGGTGAACAGAGATACTGTCTGACATTTTCTTCTGGAAATGATCTTTTTCAATCCTTCATCAACAGTAGCGGTGGAAAAGATGATTCTACCTTTACTCGCATTGAGACAGATGTTCATAAGGGTCTCGTTGCCTTTCAAAGGAAAAGCATCTACCTCATCGATTATCAGCAGATCAAAGCTCTTATAATAACGATATAGCTGATGGCAGGTACAGATGATCAGATCACCACTTAAAGATTCATGATGGCCGCCGTATACTGCTGTGATCTGAGCCTGTGAAAAGATCTTCGCAAATCTTTTCTCCAGTTCGATCACTACCTCCTTCCTGGCGATCGCATAAGCTACTTTCAATCCTTGGGATAAGAAATAGGCAATACTTTCAACAGAGATCTCCGTCTTACCGGCTCCACAGACGCAATATAACAGCACATCGCTTTCCTTTAAAGCTGCGACGCATTTCTTTGAGGCTTCCTTCTGTTCCTTAGTCAGTTCATATTCGAATTTATACTCATCACAGCCTTGCGATAATTCGTAATCAAAAGTTTCCGGTTCCTCTTCAAAAAGGATCCGGGAAAAACGGATACATTTGCGACAGTAATAACCTTTTGAACCTTTATAGAAATAAGCAGGATCCTCATTTCCACAGCGCAGACATTTCATAGGTGTTCCTATTACATATTTGCCGGAAAAAGTTCAAAATCCTTATTTTTTTGTCTAAGAAGCATCATTTTATTAATTCTGCTACACTAAAAATATGCCTGAGCTGCCAGAATCGTATCTGAAACGCATGAAAGAAATACTCGCAGATGGTTATGATGACTATCTGAAGAGTTTTTCTGATGAGCGTGTTTACGGCTTGAGAATCAATACATCGAAGATCTCCGTTGAAAATTTCTTAAAGATATCTCCTTTCAAACTGGAAAGGATCCCCTGGACGAATGATGGATTTTACTATCATGAAGAAGACCGTCCGGCCAAACACCCTTATTACTTTGCGGGCCTTTATTATCTGCAGGAACCAAGTGCAATGCTGCCGGCTGAAGTCTTGCCGGTAAGAAAAAGCGATCTCATCCTTGATGCCTGTGCCGCACCCGGAGGTAAGTCTTCCAAACTCGCCAATAAACTTCAGGAAACAGGAGCTATCATCGCCAACGACATCTCTGCTTCAAGAGCCCAGATCCTTTTAAGGACGATGGAGACTCAAGGCGTCAAAAACAGCTATGTCATGGCTGAAGATATCACGACCATCAGAAAGTTTTCCCACAAGTTTGATGCGATACTGATCGACGCACCATGTTCCGGCGAAGGAATGTTCCGTAAGGAAAGCGATCTGATCAGATCATGGCTGGAAAAAGGAAGCGACTATTATGCGCCGATCCAGAAGAAGATCATCACAAGTGCAATCGAAATGCTCAAAGACGGCGGGATGATGGTCTATTCGACCTGTACCTTTTCACCGCAAGAGAATGAAGAAGTGATCGAATATGCCCTGTATAAATATCCTGATCTTAAAGTCATTCCGTTTGAATTTACTCAAGGCTTTGAACATGGTTTAACCGAAAAGACCTACAACTGTGTCAGACTCTATCCTCATCTCATCAAAGGCGAAGGACACTTTGTAGCTCTTTTACAGAAAGGCGAGAATAAAACAGATAATACTGTTATCGATAAGATCGCGATCAGCGAAGAACCTTTTATTCAAAGTCTGAAAATGGAATTCAAAAACGGATTCTTTATCCGCAGAAAAGACAAGCTTTATTTTGAACCGGATATCCCTGTCGATCTGGGAGGTTTAAGAATCCTGCGATCAGGGTTCTTTCTTGGCGAATACAGATATGAACGTTTTGAACCGGCTCATAATCTGGCCTGCGTCTTAAAAGAAAACGAATTCCCTGTTACGCTCAATTTTGATCTGAATGATGAAAGAGTGCTCAGATATCTCAAGTGTGAGACACTTAATGTCAAAGACAAAAACGTTGAAGGATATGTATTGGTCTGCGTGGATCATCATCCTCTGGGATTTGGAAAAGTATCGAAAGGAATTCTCAAGAACCGTTATCCTTTCGCATATAGTTATAAGTAAAATCAAGACCGTCATCTGACGGCCTTGTTTAATTCTAATTGCTGTATTTGTCTTTGAGCTTTCTTAACTTGTTTCCGCAATAGGCGATCAGGTAGATATACAGTACAAATAAGAAACTGTATATTATGGTGAAAGCTCTTGCCCAAGGTCCGACCATTTCACCTGACAGGATCCTGCTGATGTTCGGAATGATGCAGCAAAAGAAGATAATCAACAGCGGGATAAGTCTTGTGGTCAATACCGATCTGATCATCTCGACCTTCGAAGCATTATCCGAAAAAAGCTCGCCTTCTTCTTCGTTTGAGATATCAGCTTCTTTCTTGCGGAAGTAGTTCCAGTTGAGACAATGAGCGATATATTCCCAACCAAAGTCTTCCAGCATCTTCCAGTAATCATCGCCCGGTTTGATGTTCTGATAATCCAGACGGTAGATGACATCCTCAGGTTCACACTCTTCAAAGATATAGAAACAAGGAATGATCATCTTGACCAGTTTGAGACCTTTTTTGTGCTGTTCACGCAGCCAGATCTCTTCTTCTTTGAAATCCGCAATTGTAAAGAAATGTAATAAAGTTTTACGCATTGACCTGTTCTCCTTTGCTGTTAAGATACAGCCTTTCGATCCTGGCGATCTCTATGTCCAGGACTTCTTTTCCCAATTCCGTGATCTGATACAGTTTCCTTTTGTCTTCTTCATAACAGAAACGGATCAGACCGTCTTTTTCCATTTTGGACAGTGTTCCATACATTGTACCGGCACTGATCACGACTGCCCCGCCGCTCATCTTTTTGACCTGCTGGCTGATGCCGTATCCGTGCTGAGGTTCCTGCAGACAATACAGGATATAGAATCCTGATTCAGTCATAGGAACATAGATCCTTTTTATCTTATCGTCCATAAGCCCTCCTTACTATCAAACCTCGATATATCGAGGTTTGATATACTTGTCAACACTTTTTTGTAAAAGAAAAAGCACTCCCAATAAGGAAGTGCTTTTGACGTAATCCGTAAATTAACGTTTTGAGTACTGAGGTCTTCTACGAGCTCCTCTTAAGCCGTACTTCTTACGTTCTTTAGCACGGGAATCACGTGTTAAGAAGCCTGCTTTCTTTAATACAGGTCGGAAATCTTCGCCGATTTCCAGTAAGGCACGAGAGATGCCGTGTCTCATAGCACCTGCCTGACCTGTCATACCGCCACCGTAAACGTTGATAAAGATGTCATACTGACCATCTGTACCGGTTTCAACCAGTGGGGATTTTACTACCATTCTTAAGATTTCCTGCGGTAAATATTCTTCAAGAGTTTTTTCGCCGACCATAATCTTGCCTGTACCAGGTGTCATATAGACACGGGCTACAGAAGATTTACGTCTTCCTGTTCCAAGGTAAGTTACATTTGTTTTCTTTTTAGGCATTGATTTTCTCCTTATTTGAGCTCAATTGGTTTCTGAGCGGTATGAGGATGTTCAGCACCTTCATAGACGTATAAGTGAGTTCTCATGCGATCACCCAGCTTATTGTGTGGAAGCATACCTTGAACTGCTTTTTCCACTAACTCTACAGGATACTCTCTCTTCATCTTACCGATAGATCTCGCTTTTAACCCTCCCGGGTACATGGAATGGTGGTAGTAGATCTTCTTATTTTCCTGATCGCCTGTATAGACGACCTTTGCAGCGTTAGTAATAATTACATAATCACCGCAATCGACATTTGGTGTGTAAGTCGGTTTGTGTTTTCCTCTTAAGATAGCAGCACACTGCGTTGCCAGTCTACCAAGAGTCTTTCCACTCGCATCAACTACATACCAGTCTTTCTTAACTTCTGCTGGTTTCAGCATAGTTGTCTGACGCATATTTTTTCTCCTTTGAAGTTTCCGGGGCTCCAAAAATAAAAATAAGGCAACTATTATTCTATTGTATTTCTTACAATAATTCAATAATAATCGCCTTATTTACTGATTTTTTTTGCTCAGTTTTTCTTGAACAGTTCCTGCATGACTTTTCTTCTGGTCACGATCCCCATCAGCACCTTACGATCATCGACGACCGGAACGAAGTTATGGTTGACGATCTGATCAAGCAGATCTTCGATATCCGCATCAACTTTGACCGGCGGAACATCGTGGCGTCTTGGCAGATCGACCAGTTTATCATCCTTGAGATCCTCAATAGAGATATCATTGTTTGATACGATATGCCACAGAAGATCACCCTCCGAAACGGTGCCGATGTATTCACCGTCATTTGAGATCATCGGGATGGCGGTATAGCCATGGGCTCGCATTTTTTCCAAGGCCTGTCTGACATTCATGCCTGTATTCAGGCAGGCAACAGTGGTCTTGGGTGTAAGCAGGAACAGAACGCTTTTCTTTTCCATACTTTTATCTTAATGCTAAATTATGAAAAATATGTGATATTATGCCAGATCGGGATCTGTTTCTTCGAGATGCTCATCATTGAGATAATACTTCGTATCTTCCGCAATGACATTTCTGAGTAACAGGACAGCGATGACATTCGGTATACACATTGCCGCATTGAGGATGTCCGCCAAAGTCCAGACCGCACCTTCGGAAACGATCGCGCCGATAAAGATGACAACGATCCATAATACACGATAGACTATGATCGCCTTTTCACCAAGCAGGTAACGGATACAGTTTTCACCATAATAGCTCCAGCCTAAGATCGTGGAATAGGCGAAAGTCAGGATACCGAAAGTCAGTAATGGACGACCGAATACCGGGATCTGAGAGAAGCAGGCTGATACTAAACCTGAACCGCTGATCACTGATCCATCTGCCAGGATGCAGGAGATCGCATCGTTTTTGATGATGCTGGAAACAAGCACAAGACCAGTCATCAGACATACGACGACGGTATCCCAGAAGACACCGGTCGAACCGACTAAGGCCGGTTTGACGGCGTTGTTACATTTGGAAGCTGCGGTGGCCTGTGGAGCAGAACCCATACCGGCTTCGTTAGAGAACAAGCCTCTGGCGATACCGGCTCTGGCTGCCGAAATGATCGTCGTACCGATAAAGCCACCTACTGCCGCTCTGGTAGTAAAGGCGGCGGAAAGGATCGTGGCTACAGTCTGAGGCAGATAAGCAATGTTGATGATCAGGATGATCAGACAGCCTAAGACATAGACGATCGACATGAACGGAACAAGTCCCTCGCATACCCTGGCGATCGCTTTGACACCGCCGAAAACGACTAAAGCCGTTAAAGCGCAGATGATCAGGGCAACGATCACATTGGAAATATTATAGTTGACGGAAACGATATCACTGATCGCTTTGGATTGGGATGAACAGCCGATACCGAAAGCGCCTAAAGCACAGCACCAGGCAAAGATCTTGCCCCATGCCGGCATATTCAGATGTTCAAAGGCGGTCATCGCGCCACCGAGATAGGAACCATCCGCTTCCTTGCGACGGTACTTCACGGCAATAAAGGATTCCGCATACTTAGTCGCGATACCGAAGATGCCGCCGATCCAGGTCCAGAAAACCGAACCAGGTCCGCCGATCGCGATCGCCGTTCCGACACCGATGATATTACCGGTACCGATCGTTGAACTTAAAGCCGTCATCAGCGAACCGAAGACACTCAGATCACCATTCTTATGGTCTTCATTCTTCAAAGATTCTTTGACACCCTTTAATACTTTCTTCTGGACAAAACCGGTCTTGAAAGTCAGATAAATATGCGTACCCAACAGAAAGATGATCATGGCCGGTCCCCACATGATGTTGTTATCAATCCAGACCAATAAATCGTTCATCAATACTACCTCACTTTTTCAATCACTACTTTATCTAAAAATTTATTAATTCTTTCTTTTTCCGGCGGATTGCTTCCGGACATCTCCACGCTGGCCGATGCGCAAGCCATCGCCAGTCTGATCATTTCTTCAAATGAATAATCATTCTTCTTCGCATAGGCCATAGCCGCCACCATGGAATCGCCTGCTCCCACAGCTGAAACATAATCGACTTCCGGGCACTGACACCGATAGACTGCGCTATCCTTGAAAAACAGAGCTCCTTCTGATCCTAAAGATACGACCAGAAGATCTATATCAAGCTTAAGAGCTTCAGCGATGATCTTTTTCTTATCATCGATCTCAAGCAGACGCAGGATCTCATCCTCGTTCGGTTTGATCGCATCCGGCCTTTGTTTCAAGGCATTCTTAAGCGTTTGTTTATCGCAATCAAGGATAACATAATTATGGTTCTGTTTCGCATTTTTTACCAGTTCAGCATAAAAATGCGGATCACAGTTTGCCGGGGCACTGCCCGATATGACGATGATATCATCATGAAACTGTTTCAGATAATCCTTGAGTTCCTCAAGTTTTTCTGAAGCAACTTCCGGACCTTTTTCATTTTCTTCAAACAGCTTTTTATCGATGATACGTTTGGTGTTGGTCCTGACTTTTCCCTCAACTTCAATGAAGTGATGAGAAATACCAAGTTCATCAAGACCATCACAGATAAACTTGCCGTTTTCCTTACCCAATAAGCCGGTACAGAAACTCTCGCAATTCAGGCTTTTCAAGACCTTTGAAACATTGATGCCCTTACCACCGATATTGTTTACGATCTGTTCGCCGTTTATTGTGGAATCGATCGCGGGATTACAGGTTACAGTAACGATCATATAATTCTCTTAAACAACGATATTGACGACTCTGCCCCTGATGACAAAGTGCTTCTTGATCTCGTTGCCTTCCAGATATTTCTTGACATTATCGATCTGTAAAGCCATCTCATACAGTTCATCATCACTCGCATCAGCAGAAGCCATGAACTTGCCTCTGACCTTGCCGTTGACCTGAACCGCGATCTCTTTCTCCGCGACCTGCAGCTTGCTTTCATCGTATTTCGGCCATGGACGATAATCAAGATCGTTTTTACCGGTCAGGATCTCATACATTTCCAGGCCCAGATGTGGCGCATATACTGACAGCATCTGGATAAAGTTCAAGGCATATTCCTTGTAGATCTTATCCTGTTTGTAACACTCATTGATGAAGATCATCATCTGCGAGATCGCCGTATTGAGTCTTAAGTTCTCGATATCTTCGGAAACTTTCTTAACCGTATAGTTATAGACATAATCAAGCTTGCCATCATTGGTATCAACGAGCTTGTCTTTCTGTTCGATGAAAAGACGATAAACTCTCTCCAGCCATCTGTGGGCACCTTCAATACCCTGGGTCGACCATGGCTTATCTGCTTCCAGCGGTCCCATGAACATTTCATAAAGACGTAAAGTATCAGCACCGTATTTTTCGACGATATCACTTGGATTGACGACGTATTCCGGATAACGCTTGCCCATCTTGATGCCATTGGAACCAAGGATGTAACCCTGGTGAACGAGTTTCTGGAACGGCTCATCGACCGGGACAAGGCCCTTGTCATAGAGATAGTTGTTCCACATTCTCGAATAAAGCAGATGTCCGACCGCGTGTTCCGGACCGCCGATATACAGATCGACCGGCAGCCAGTGCTGGAGCAGTTTGTAGTCCGCAAACTCTTTATCATTATGCGGGTCGACATATCTTAAGAAATACCAAGATGAACCGGCTGAACCGGGCATCGTGGAAGTCTCGCGTTTGCCTTTCAAACCGTGGTAGTATACATTTACCCAATCAGTAGCCTTATCAAGCGGCGCACCGGTCTTGCTTGGACCGTAATCAGAAAGCTCAGGCAGGATCAAAGGCAGATCATCATCATCAAGAACACCAACACTGCCATCTTCATAATGGATGACCGGGATCGGTTCGCCCCAGTAACGCTGACGCGCAAAGATCCATTCTCTAAGCTTGTAGTTGATTTTCTTCTTGCCGATGCCTTTTTCTTCCAGCCACTTCAACATGGCATTGATCGCATCTTCCTTGTTCAGACCATCCATGAAACCGGAATTGATATGGATACCATCCTGTGTCCAGGCTTCCTTGGAGATATCGCCTCCTTCTAGCACCGGAATGATCTCAATGGAGAACTTCTTCGCAAATTCATAGTCACGTTCATCATGAGCGGGAACGGCCATGATCGCACCGGTACCATAAGTCATCAGTACATAGTCGGAGATCCAGATCGGGATCTTCTTGCCATTGACCGGATTGATCGCATAAGCACCGGTAAACACACCGGTTTTATCCTTGTTCAGTTCTGTTCTTTCCATTTCGGATTTGGAAGCACAGGCCTTCTGATATTCTTCGACCTCTTTCTTCTGTTCAGAAGTCGTTATCTTGTTCACTAATGGATGTTCCGGTGAGAGTACACAATAAGTCGCACCAAACAGTGTATCGCAACGGGTCGTAAAGACGGTGAATTCCTCATCGTGACCATCGATCCTGAAAGTAACTTCCGCACCGATCGATTTGCCGATCCAGTTACGCTGGATTTCTTTGGTGGATTCCGGCCAGTCGATCTTATCGAGATTTTCCAGAAGTCTTTCCGCATAAGCCGGGATATCGATGATCCACTGCTTCATGTTCTTACGGACGACCGGATAGCCGCCTCTTTCCGACTTGCCGTCGATGACTTCATCATTAGCCAAGACGCAGCCCAGTTCTTCACACCAGTTTACCGGCATCTCTATGCAGCGCGCATAGCCATCAAGGAACAGCTGTTTGAAGATCCATTGAGTCCACTTGTAGTATTCAGGATCACTTGTTGAAACAACCTTGGACCAGTCATAGGAAAAACCCAGACCTTTAAGCTGTTCCGTAAAGTGTTCAATATTCTTGGCGGTAAAACCGGACGGATGATTACCCGTCTGGATCGCATACTGTTCCGCAGGCAGACCGAAAGAATCAAAGCCCATCGGATGCAAGACATTGAAACCATTCATCCTCTTGTAACGGGAAACGACATCGGTTGCTGTGTAGCCTTCCGGATGTCCCGCATGAAGACCTACACCTGATGGATAAGGAAACATGTCCAGGGCATAGAATTTCGGTTTAGAAAAATCATGGACATCTGTCTTGAATGTCTCGTTCTCTTCCCAGAATTTCTGCCACTTCTTTTCGATACTCTTGAAATCAAATACGCTCATAATTTACCTCCAAAAAATAAAAAGGTGATATACAAGGGCGCAATAGCGCGGTACCACCTTAACTTATTACTTCATTTCCTTAACGCGGAACACGATTAATCATCAGATCAGCCGAGTTCATCAGTTTCATCAACTGCCTTGCACCGACCGGCAGCTCGCTTGATAACTGTCCTGATTACTATTGCCGAAGATTACTATTTAAGTTTAATATTTTAAATATTTATTTTCAATATTAGGAAATCTTCAGTTCACCCCTGATCTCAGGATCAAGTAAAGCCACAAATTTTTCGCCATCTTTCTTATCACCGACGATATCGCCATAGTGGGTCGGGATCGCAACTTCCGGCTTGATGATATTGACCAGTTCAGCTGCTTCCTTATAGTCCATCGTGTAGGTTCCGCCTACCGGAACTAAAGCTATATCACACTTGATTTTTACGTTGTCTTCATTCTTGTCAGTATCGCCGGCCACAAATACTCGCTTGCCTTCGATCAGTACATTATATCCGACATTGCCATTTTCTTTCGGATGGAACTGTTTGGTCACATTGTAGGATGGGACCACAAAAGTCTCATAGCCTTCAACAACAGTCTTTTCACCTGGTTCCACCGTGATCACATTTTCACCGCCCAGAAGATTATACATACAATCCGGGATCACATATACCGTGTCTTCCTTTTCGATCTTCTTGATATCATCTATTGAGAAGTGATCGTAATGATCATGAGTGATGAAGATGATATCCGCATCATGAGATTCATCTTCGATCTTAAAAGGATCAAAATAGATGATCTTATCCGAAAGAATCTTAATGCTGCTGTGGCAGTTGATTTCAATTTTCATGTAACACCTCGATCGCTTTCATCATTTGTGTATCTTTCTGCTTATTATTGTTCAGCTGATAATTCACATCAGATAACAGTGTCTGATAGGTATCCTTATCAAGGATCGAATCATCAGCCATATTGTTGTCATTCTTGTATTTTCTCAGTTCCCTGGCCATTGACTCATCAAAGTAACCATCGGTCCTTTTCACTTCATAATCAAGATATTCCAGACATACCTCCGAGATCCTGATAACTTCTGAAACAGAGTCTATCTCATAGGTTTCATCATCTTCCATCGCAACATAGTAATCATAATAGATCTCAGGCATATCGACTTCCACATCCGGATCGATACCCGTTTCATGAATGGAAGTTCCCTTTGGTGAATACCAGTAATAGGAAGTCAGCTTGAGGATGCCACCATTGCTTAAGGAATGGTTGGTCTGAATTACGCCTTTGCCATAGGTCGTCTTGCCTACCAGTGTGACGTTATCTACTTCTTCCTTCAGATCAAGCGCAAACACTTCGGCAGCCGAAGCGGTATCGTTATTGATCAGGATGACGATCTTGTAAAAATTGTCATAGGTAACCGTAGCATTAGTATAATCAGCCATCTCGATATCATCGACACCCTTCTGTCTCAAATAGACGACATGATTGCCCATGAACAGACCGCAGACATCTCTCACGGCCGTCTGATAACCGCCACCGTTGTTTCTGATATCAATGATGATCTTGTGATAATCGTTCTTGTACGGATCAAGATATCTGACGATCTCATCAGCCGTTGATTCGCCAAAACTGTTAATCTCCATAACGACATAGTCATCTTCTGCATAGGCAAACACAGTTGAAGAAATCTCATCTCTGATAACGCTTAAGACCATCTCTTCCGAGCCTCTCTGGATCCCGATCAGTACTTCGCTGCCCTTTTCACCCAGCACTCTTTCTCTGAGTTCTTCCGATTCCATATTCTCCGTTGAAACACCATCGACACTTGTGATGAAGTCACCGGCCAGGATCCCGCTTTTTTCAGCCGGTGAATCCTTGAAGACCTTGGTGACGAGGGGAACGGAGAACTTTCCGGAGTATTCGACGCCAATGCCGACATAGCCGCGATTGATCGAATCCGCAAAAGCATCCATTTCTTCTTTGGACATATATGAGGTAAAGATATCTTCTTCGAAATCCGTCATGCCATGCAAGGCCTTGTTTTCCAGTTCGGTATCGATATCTTCATAATTATCGCTGTACAGCCATCTTTTCTTAATCAGTGTCTGTATTTCCGAATAGACATTAGCAGTTACACCAGGCTGTCTGTTTGAAGACTGTGAAAAAGGTCTGGCCATGACAAAACCAAAAAACAGTCCTGCCAGTAAGCAGAAAAAAGCCAGCAGGAAGATCAGGAACCTACGTCTTCTGATCTGCCGTCTTTCGGCTCTTTCCGATTCCAGGGGAACTTTCTTCAGATTTATATAAACTTTGTTTTCTTCGTTTTCCATTATTAATTTGCCGGGAGATAATATTCCGGATTCAGGATACATGGCGGAGAATTACCGGCTTCGCAACGGTTGCTGTAAGCCGTATAACCACGTCCGACCGAGAAGGTCGCATTCCAGCCCATGGACAGGTAATCAGCCAGATCGCCATAGCCCAGATAATACATTTCTATATGACAATGCGGACCGGTCGATGAACCGGATGATCCGACGGTACCGATGACTTCATCCTGAAGCACATAGTCACCACGGGAAACATAGACCGAATTCAGATGGAAGAAGATGAAGCCATATACTCGACCGTCAACTTCGCACATCAGATAGACCTGGTTGCCGCCACCGGAGATCCAGGCACCGCATGATGAACCGAGATAGCCCGGATCATAACAGCTGTCATCAGCACGGATGATGACCCCACCCGCCGGGGCATGAATTTCCCTGCCTCTGGAAGCAGCGTAGTCAACGCCTAAATGCCAGGCTCCACTTAAGAAATCCGGATCATAATTCCAGACCGTTGCGGAGATCCAGGAGTTGTGGACCGCCGGCATGAAACCGGAGTTGACCGTCACGCCCATCGTCTTTAATAAAGCACGCAGATCATCGAAACTTTCATAGATGTTATCTCTTTCGGCTGTCATCTGATCAAGTTCATCATTGATCCTGATCTCTTCTTCTTCGTAGAATTCCTGCATGGCAATCATTTCCGCCTGCATCGCTACGACATCTTCATAATCCTTATCCAATAAAGCCTTGGATTCGTCAAGTTCCTGACGGTCGGCATTCAATTGCGAAATAATACTTAGTAAAGCTTCCCTGTCTGATTTATCCTTAGAGACGATCGCCTCAACACCATATACTCTCGCCAGCATATCCGAGAACGATTTTGAACCCAGTATAAACTCCAGATAGCCATTAAAATGCATGGATTTCTGGGATTCGACCATTCTCTTCTTGACGCGGTCATTTAAAGCTGCAACCTTGGCCTCGTTTTCTTCGATCTGGATCTGCAGTTCCTCGATCCTGGCTTCCAGTTCCGCGATCTGTACTTTTAGAGAATCGATTTCCGCCTGATAACTTTCCGCCTTCTGCGCATACTCATTGGCTAAAGCCGCAGCTGCATCACGGTCGTTCTTTGCGTTCTCGATCTGATTTTCGATCTCTTTTAATGAACTCTGTGCATTTGATGTATAGGCCTTGCAGGCTTCCTTATCTCTATCCTGCGTACATTTTTCATAATCACTTTTTTCGTAATCAGAACCATCGTCATCTTCATAAGTCTCTTCGTAATCATCATCTTCATCCGCATAAATAAAACTCGTCTTAGCGAATACCGGTAAGACTAAAGAAAAGACGAGTAAAAGACTGATTAGTTTTCTGAACATTACCTGGTCAACCTCAGGAACTTGCAGACGGAAATATAGGAACCGATGAAGCCGACAAAAATACCGATCGCCAGAAGCATCAGACCGATATAAACGATAAACGGCATCGTCGGGACAAGCTGTATGACACCGGCTAATACACCACCCGTCATTTCATACAGACGGTAATAGCCATAGACGATTATGATGATCGGAAGGATCGAACCGAAGATCCCGATTATTATTCCTTCAACTAAGAAAGGTGCACGGATATATCCGTTCTTGGCACCGACATTACGCATGATCCAGATCTCATCTTTTCTGGTCGCGATCGTGATCTTGATCGTATTGTAGATAAGATAGACAGCTAAGCCGATCAAAGCCAGGATGATGATGCCACCGGCATATCTGGTTGTATGTAAGATATTTATAAGTACGTAGGTATTGCTTCCGCCATCCTGGACAGAAGAGATACCTGACATCTGCGCAACGGTATTCTTGATATTTTCCATATCTGAACCATCGACTGCATAGATGATGAAAGTATCATGGAACGGATTATCTTCACCGCGATAGTTCTCCGAGAACTCAGCTAGTGTTGATTCGTTCTTGCCATATTCCTGAATATAGAAATCAAGTTCTTCTTCCTTGTCACGGAAAATAACATGATCGACGCCTTCAAGGGCCTCGATATCATTTTTCATCGAAGTGATCTTACCTGAATCAGTGACCTCATAATCGATCAGTGCGACTAAAGAAATGGACTGTTCGATCTCCTTGGTCAAGTAAGCCATATTGATCGCAAAGACCGCAAAGACACCCACCAGCAGTAAAGTGATCGTAACGGCTGAAGATGCCGAAAACGCCATACCGAAATGGCGTTTAACCCCGACAAAGCCTTCTCTTATGTGACGGAAGAAACGACGGATATATTTCATTCGTGGTGATCTCCTTCAAGGAATTCCTTGATGGCTTCCTGCTGTTCATTGATCTGCGTAAGGATCAGCTCCTGCGTCTCAGACTCCGACAGTTTCTCCAGATCCACTTCCGTGATCGGAGGGTTAGTGGTCGAGGTTTGTGTATCAAAAATACTATCCGAATCTTTTTCTGACTTTTCAGTTTTTTCTTCTTTTACTTCTTTTTCTTTGTGTTTTTCTTCACTAGCCTTCTGCTTGCTTTCCGAAAGATTTAATGAACTTCTGTCTGTATGCAGGCCATCATCAACGATATGACCGGACTCGATCCTGATCGTACGTTTCGGATGATATTCGACCATGACATCATTATGAGTAACGACCAGTAAAGTCGTCTTTTCTTCGCGATTGATCTTTTCCAGCAGTCTGATCATTTCATCGGTCATTTCCGGGTCGAGGTTACCGGTCGGCTCATCAGCGATCAATATCGTCGGTCTTTTGGCTACGGCACGAGCGATCGCGACACGCTGCTGCTGGCCACCAGATAGTTCACGTGGTTTCGCATTGGATTTTTCCGACAGATCGACAAGCTTGAGGACTTCTCTGACTCTCTTCTTGATCTTGTCTGAAGGCATATCCAATACCTCTAAGGCATAAGCGATATTTTCAAAAACCGTCTTTTCCGGTAAAAGACGATAATCCTGGAAGACGACACCGATCTTGCGACGATAGAGATAGACTTTACTCTTCTTCAGTCTTCCGACATTGATTCCTGAAACTATGACCTGACCGCCACTGGGAACCTCTTCACCATCAAGAAGTTTGATCATGGTTGATTTTCCTGAACCGGTCGGTCCCATGATATATACAAACTCGCCGTCATTGACTTTGAGATTGATGTTTATAAGCGCATGAGTACCGTTTTTGTACTGTTTGGAAACATTCTTGAATTCAATCATACCTTTTAATTGTATCACTATTGATAAGCAGTAACAATCGACGGAATTTGCATCGTACAATCGACGGAATTTGCACCGTAGAATATAAATAATGATAAAATTATAAGTAAGTTAACTGGAGGTAGAAATATGAAACTCATTCTGGCTATTATTTCGACCGATGATACCAAAGCATGTATATCATCATTGAATAAGGCTTCTTATCATGTCACCCGTCTGGCTACGACCGGTGGTTTCCTTTCTTCAGGAAACACAACATTGATCATCGGTTGCGAAGACAAGGAAGTTGACAAGGCTATCGAGATCATTGGCAGTGAATCACAGAGAAGAAAAGAAGCTGTTCCGACAACTATTTCTACCGATATGTCCAATCTGGTATCATATCCGATAGAAGTTGAAGTCGGAGGTGCGACGATCTTCGTTCTCAACGTTGACAGATTCGAAAAACTGTAATTGATATGGATTCATTCAGAAAAGGTCTCAAAGACGGATTGCCTATAGGATTCGGCTACTTTGCAGTAGCCTTTTCTTTGGGAATCATTGCAGCTCAGGCCGGTCTTACACCTTTTCAGGGTTTTCTCGCCTCTTTACTGGTAAATGCCTCAGCCGGAGAAAATGCGGCCTTCATTGCGATCAAGGAAAATGTACCTTATTTACAGATGGTACTGATCATGATCGTTTCCAATATCCGCTATGTCCTGATGTCATTTGCTTTATCGCAGAAGATATCGCCAGTCACAAAGATGATCCATCGTCTGATCCTGGGTTTTTACCTGACGGATGAATTCTTTGCCTTAGCCATCTCACAGGATCCCTATTGTGATCCCTATTATTCCTATGGCGCCATCGCCTTTGCCTCACCCTGCTGGGCCTTAGGTACCGCTTTAGGCATCGTCATGGGCAACGTGCTCCCGCAAAGGATCGTCTCCGCTTTATCAGTCGCCTTGTTCGGCATGTTTCTGGCGATCATCATCCCACCGGCCAAAAAGGACAAAGCGATCGCTTTACTTATCGTTATAAGTTTTATCAGTTCCTATCTATTATCGCGTTTCAGCAATATCTCCACATCCATGATCACGATCATCTTAACGATCGTCATCTCTTGCCTTGGAGCTTTACTGTTCCCGGTGAAAGGAGATCAGGATGAAAAATAATATCTATATCTATATATTCGTCATGGCAATTACGGTCTTTCTAGTCAGAGTACTTCCTTTGACCATCATCAGAAGACCGATCAGAAACAAATTCATCAGAGACTTTCTCTACTACGTCCCCTATGTCACCTTAGCCGTCATGACCTTCCCGGCCATCATCGATGTGACAGATAATCCAATTGCCGGAGCTATCGCCTTATTGATCGGTGCATTTGCAGCCTATAAGGATCTCGGTCTATTCAAAGTCACTCTGATCTGCTGCCTCACGGTTTTATTAATCGAGTTTTTCTTCTGATATTTCACAAGCCTTTAACCTTCGCAAAATATAATTTAAGTAAGGAGAACTTTTTATTATGGAAATAACCAATACCATCAAATACGTGGGCGTCAATGACCACCAGGTTGATCTTTTTGAAGGACAGTACAAGGTACCTAACGGCATGTCCTACAACTCTTATGTGATCTTAGACGATAAGATCGCGGTCATGGACACCGTTGACCAGCACTTTACGCATGAATGGCTGGATAATCTCGAGAATGTCCTGGAGGGAAAGAAACCTGATTATCTGATCGTCCAGCATATGGAACCTGACCATTCTGCCAATATCGCCAGCTTCATGAAGACTTATGATAAGGCCGTTATCGTCTCTTCCGAAAAAGCTTTCATGATGATGAGCAATTACTTCGGTACAGACTATTCAGACCGGCACATCATCATCAAAGAAGGCGATATCCTTTCCTTAGGCAAACATGAACTGCATTTCGTAGCTGCCCCGATGGTCCACTGGCCGGAAGTCATGCTGACATATGATGCATATGAAAGAGCCTTATTCTCAGCTGATGCCTTTGGCAAGTTCGGAGCTCTGGATGTAAATGAAGACTGGCTCGATGAAGCAAGACGCTACTACATCGGCATCGTCGGCAAGTATGGTGCGCAGGTACAGGCTTTACTGAAAAAAGCAGCCGGCCTTGATATCTCGATGATCCTGCCGCTTCACGGACCGTTCCTTTACAAGAACCTTGGCTACTATATCGATCTGTACAAGACCTGGTCAAGCTATGATGTTGAAAAAGACGGCGTCGTGATCTGCTACACTTCTGTTTACGGTCACACCAAGACGGCTGTAGAAAAACTAGTTGATAAACTCAAGAGCTGCAACGCTCCGGAAGTCAAGGTCTATGACTTAGCCCGCTCCGACATGTCAGCAGCGGTAGCTGATGCCTTTGCTTACAATAAGCTGATCTTGGCGACAACGACTTATAATGCGGATATCTATCCGTTCATGAAAGAATTCATCAATCATCTGACGGAAAGAAACTTCCAGAACCGCAAAATAGGTTTGATCGAAAACGGCTCCTGGGCTCCTTTGGCCGCCAAGACGATGAAAGAGATGTTGAGCAAGCAGAAGAACCTGACCATCGTTGAACCGACCGTGACCATCAAGTCATCATTAAGTCCGGAAAACGATGAACAGTTCGATAAACTCTCTGCGGCAATGTGTGTTGACTATGTTGCACGTGATGAAAACAAGGCCAACAAGAACGACATGAAAGCCCTGTTCTCGATCGGCTATGGCCTGTATGTCGTTACCAGTAATGACGGCAAGAAGGATAACGGCCTGATCGTCAATACGGTCGTTCAGCTGACGGATAATCCATTCAGAGTAATGGTCTCGATCAATAAAGACAACTACTCCCATCACATCATCAAACAAACCGGCATCATGAACGTCAACTGTCTGAATACCGAAGCTCCGTTCAAGGTCTTTGAACAGTTCGGTTTCCAGTCCGGCAGAAATACCGACAAGTTCAAAAACGAAAAAGAGATCCTGCGTTCCGACAACGGACTGATCTTCTTGTCACATTACATCAACGCCTTCTTCTCCTTGAAAGTTGAAGACTACAAGGATCTGGGCACCCATGGCATGTTTATCTGTTCGGTAACCGAAGCACGCGTCATCAACAATGTTGAAACGATGACCTATACCTATTACCAGAAAAACGTCAAACCAAAACCGGAAGCTCAGGGTCGCAAAGGCTTTGTCTGCAAGGTCTGCGGTTATGTCTACGAAGGAGATACACTGCCGGATGACTTCATCTGTCCGTTATGCAAACACGGAGCCAACGATTTCGAACCATTATGATGACAAGGAGCACAAACGTGCTCCTTTTTAAATGTTATGATTAATTTATGAAGAGATATTTTATCGTCTATGAAGGTCAGGTCCAGGGTGTAGGTTTCAGAGGGACCATGATCTCTTTAGCCAGAAAACATGATCTGACCGGCTATGTACGCAATCTCCTTAATGGCAAAGTTGAAGTTGAAGTTCAGGGTGAAGATATCGATCCTTTTCTCAAGGATTCTCTTTCCGATCGCTACTTCATCAAGGTAAAAGACTATTCCATAAAACAGATACCGGTCATTGAAAACGAAAAACAGTTCACTGTACGCTTCTGAAATGATACATGATGATGGCTGAAGCCATTGAGACATTCAGAGAATCGATATTGCACATATCGATCTTGACGATATCATCCGCAATATCCATCAGTTCACTTCTTACTCCGCTTCCTTCATTGCCCATGATGATCGCCATCTTTTTTTGAGGCTTCACTTCATGAAGTTCTCTCGTATTATTTCTTAAACCGGTCGCAAAGACTGCATAGCCTTTTTTCTTTAATTCCTGAATTTCCTTTATCAGTTCCTTATGGGCGATCTTGAGTTCATAGATCCCGTCCTTACAGTTGTTCAGACATTTTTCGTTATAGATATCAGCACAGTTCTCAGAAAGGATAATGGAATCAAAACCAAACAGTAAAGCCGCCTCCATGATCCTGCCGATATTCAAAGGATCCTGCAGCTGATCAAGTATCATTATCCTATCACCATAGTCATCATTTTCCTTTATCATCCTGGAAACACCTAAATAAGATACATAAGGATCTTTAGATATCTTATCCAGTACTTCTTTTGATACCTCTAAAGAATTCTCAAATTCAAAAGGCTTTTCACCTGTATATACCAATAACTCAAGATGATCTGTTTCTTTTGCCTTTTCAATAAGGCTTCCATCAGTGATCAGAAAAAGATCCTTGCGGTATTTCTTCTGATGAAGTTTGCACAGTTCTTTTACTTTTTTATTATCTAAAGAAATGATCATTTCTTCTTCCTTTGGCTGAACAGTAAAGTCGCTACGACATCAAGCGCCCCACAGGCATTCAATGCGTTGCGGAAATCAGAACCATAGGCGATATAAAGATGTTCATCACACATCTCCAGCAGTTTGGAATTGATGCCTCTTTTCTCGCCACCCATCATAAAAAGTGCCTTATCTTTAAAAACAACATTAAAAATATCGACAGCTCTGTCGCCTCTGTATAAACCATAGAGATAATAGCCATTCTTCTTGAATTCAGCCATTTCCTTTTCCGGATCCTTACATATCCTTATATTCAGCATGTCATAGGCACCGGCTGATGATTTGAGCAGTTGCATCTCCATAGGTCCGTAGTCTCTTTGACTTAATAAAACATTTTTAATACCTAAGGCATAAGCCGTACGCATCGCATAACCAAGGTTGAAAGGATCCTCGATCCCATCGAGATAGAAGATATCCCCGTCATCAAATTCATCTTCTCTTCTGAGTGATACTTCCGCTCCGATACCGCCGTTACTCTTACCGCTTAAAAAGGCCGAAAGGTCTTCGGCTTTCATTTCTTTTACCGGTACATTTTCGTTGCGGGAAAGTTTGCGGATATAATTGAAATCTTTCGTCTTTTTATCTTTGCTGATATAGATTTCAGCAACTTCTCTTTTTTTGTTCTGCAAAGCAGCCTTTACGCTGATCGCCCCTTCAATGATCATAAAGCGATCCTTCTGAACATATCACCTTTATGGACTTTAAAAGGCATACGGATATAAAGCAGCTGAGTAGGCTTATTGGCCCTTTCAACTTCATTCCATTTATCATCAAACATGAATTCGACCTTGAAACGTTCGTTATCGATGTCCGGTCCGAAGACTTCAATGTCATCATATTTGCCAAAGACATTCTTCACTTCAATGACCGCGATATTCCTGGTCTCATCATAGGCATGGACAAAAGCGACATAGTCATGCGTGACACCGGCACCGTTTACCCCATAAAGATGTTTGGAGTTATCACAGCTGCCGGAAAGGAAACCGTCATCACTCGGTCTGTTCTCAGCCTTGGAAAGCTCTTCATCATAATAAGCCAGTCTCTCTTCACTGAGGAAGCCTTTTTCATAGATCTCATCAATCATCTTGCGGTAGGTCTTGACGACCTGACCGATGTAGTATTCCGACTTCATCCTTCCTTCGATCTTCAAAGAAGCGATATTGCAGCGGATCATCCTTTCCACATAGGCTGAAGCTCTTAAATCCTTGGAAGACATCGACAAAAGACAGTTTGGATTGGAGATGATCTGATCTTTATCAAACAGATGATATTTCCAACGACACGAATGAGCACAACCGCCTCTATTGGCGTCTCTTAAAGTCATCCGGTTAGATAAAACACAGCGTCCGGAATAATTGGAGCACATGCCACCATGGATAAAGACTTCAAGCGGTACACTTACTTTTCGAGCGATCTCTTCGATCTGATTCATACTTGCTTCTCTTCCCAAAACTACGCGATCCGCTCCGAAACTCTTGAGCACTTCAACCGCAGAAGAATTCAAAGAAGAAAGCTGCGTGGAGATATGACATTCCAGATGCGGTGCCACTTCCTTTACCACCGGGATCAGTCCCAAAGAAGAGATGATGATGCCATCGATACCGATCGAATCCAGAACTCTCAGATATTCCTTAATGCCGAAATAATCATCATCATGGAAAACGATGTTTACCGTGACATATACTTTAGCCTTGTATTTCTTCGCAAAATCACTGAGTTCCTTGAGATCCTTGAGATCAAAGTTGGAAGCTCTCGAACGCAACGAATAAAACTTGCCACCGACATAAACGGCGTCCGCTCCATACATGATGGCGATCTTGGCCTTGGCCAGATCTTTTGCTGGTGCAAGCAGTTCTACTTTATTCATCTTTCGTAATATTTGTTTTCTGATATAAGTATCCCTTGGAATAATCCGCCGGATGTTTGCGCATGAAGGAATCTTTGATGAAATCCTTATTATCTGCACTCAATCGTTTATATTCGTGACACAGATCGACGATCAGATCACTGTCATTGATAAACAGTGAATCGACGATACCGTGATTCAGTTTACTCTGAAGCTCAGGTAGTTCATCAAACATCTCCAGGATATAATCGCTGAAGATCGAGGTACCGTTGCCATCTTCAATGATCGGTAAACGATAGTCTCTCTGTTCTTCGATCAGACTTAATGTTTCTTTAGCGAAATAGCGATAATCCTTCTTTATTTCTTTGAAGTAATTGCTTAAGAACTTTCTCCTTGAAACGGAAAGACGCAGATGACCGAAGATCTGCAAGTCGATCCTGCCCGGATTGGCATTGACGATATCCTTTACTTCTTTAAGTGTCAGTTCTCGGGATAAGACCACGGCATTAATGCCTGTTTTCAGAAGGAAAGCAGAATCCAAAGAATTACACAGAACGCTCTTGCCGTCATAGATCAGATCTTTGCCAAACTGTTTGGTCCTGGCCATACCAAAGATACCCAGATCATGGAAATAAAGACCGTTAATCTCCAATGACTTGAGATAATCAAGATAATCAGAGACATCTTTTTTCTCATCTTCCATGATGAAGTTATCCATCATCACATAGATCTTTTTTTCTTTCGACTTAAGATATTCATTGATCCTTGAAAGATCTTTCTGTTTCAGATGGAAAGCCGTAGTATATTCCGATCCCACGATCAAACCATCCGCAACTTCGGCGAATTTTCCCAGATCTTCCATTTTTCTTAAGGTGACTAATAATTCCATCTAAATGTATTTTACTTTTAATCCTTTAAAAAGAGAAGTATAAGACTTCATCCGAAATACAAGGTAAACGAAAAGTGCATTAAGCACTTTATTCGTTATTGGCGTTCTTTGTGACCTCGCGCATGTGACGGCGACGGTCAAGATTGGTCAGATAGCGCTTGCGCAACCTGATCGCATCAGGCGTGATCTCAACCAGTTCATCATCATTGATGAACTCGAGTGCTTCTTCAAGCGAGAAGATCCTGGCTGGGACAAGTTTCATCGCCTCATCATTACCGGTCGATCTGATAGCCGTCATCTTCTTGTTGACGGTCGGATTGACTTCGATATCCTGGGTCTTAGAGGAAACACCGACGATCATACCTTCGTAGATTTCGGTCTGCGGCGTGACAAACAGCTGACCGCGATCCTGCAAGTTCCACAAGGCATAAGTCATAGCCTTGCCGGAAGCCATCGAGATCAGAGCTCCATTTGGACGTTGCGAGATCTCGCCGACAAACGGTTCATACTGGATGAACTTTCTGACCATGACACCTTCACCCTTGGTATCATTGATGAATTCACTGCGATAGCCTAACAGGCCACGAGTAGGCACATGATAGATAACTTTGGTATAGGAACCTTCATCCTGAATATCGATCATCTGACCTTTACGCAGATTCAGTTTATTGATGACCGTACCGGAATACTCATTAGGTACGGAACAGATTACTTCTTCGATCGGTTCGCACAGCTTGCCATCGATCTTCTTGAAGATTACTTCCGGACGGCTTACAGCGATCTCATAACCTTCACGACGCATGTTTTCCAGTAAGATCGAAAGATGCAGTTCACCACGGCCTGAGACCTTGAAGGTATCAGTTGTATCCGTAGCTTCGACTTTAAGACCGACATTGGTCTCAAGCTCCTTCTCCAGTCTTTCCTTGATATTGCGGCTGGTCACGTATTTACCGGACTTGCCCTGGAAAGGCGAAGTATTGACCATGAAGTTCATGGACAGGGTCGGTTCTTCGATATCGATCTGCGGTAAAGCTTCATAGACATTTTCCGGACCGATCGTATCACCGATCTCGATATTTTCAATACCGCTGATCATGACGATATCACCACACTGTGCTTCATTTACTGCAGTACGCTTAAGCCCCTGATAGTTATACAGATTGGCGATCTTGCGATTTTCCTTCTTGCCGGCGTTATTACAGACAGAGACCATCGTATTGTTTCTGATCACACCCGCATAGACTCTTCCCACACCGATTCGGCCGATGTAGTCATCATACTGCAAAGCACTTACCTGCATCTGTAACGGTTCAGCTGTCAGATCAGGATATGGTTCGACGTGATTGATGATCGTTTCAAATAACGGATTGATATCCTCGTTGGTGTCGCTCATTTCATAACGGACGATACCGTTACGGGCAATACCGTAAAGGATCGGGAAATCCAGCTGATCATCATTGGCGCTCAGATCCAAGAACAGATCGTAAACTTCATCGATGACTTCATTGACTCTGGCATCCTTCTTATCGATCTTGTTTATTAATAAGATCGGCCTCAAACCGGCTTCCAGTGATTTTTTCAGAACGAAACGGGTCTGCGGCATCGGTCCTTCAGAAGAGTCGACCAGCAGGATGACCGTATCAACGGTCTTGATGATACGTTCGACTTCACTGGAGAAATCCGCATGTCCCGGCGTATCTACGATATTGATCTTATAATCCTTATATATAATAGAGCAGTTCTTGGAATAGATCGTTATGCCTCTTTCTCTTTCCAGATCATTTGAGTCCATGACCTGAGCGACGATCTCTTCATGATCGGAGAAGACATGTGACTGCGCCAAAAAAGCGTCAACCAACGTTGATTTTCCGGCATCGACATGGGCTATTACGGCCACATTTATAATCTTCTTAAAATCCATACCTAATTATTTTAAACATAATGGGTTGTAGTTTCAAGAATTTTTGTAGTAGAATATAGGCATGCACCGATGGCGGAATTGGCAGACGCGTATGATTCAGGTTCATATGGGGCGACTCGTGCAGGTTCAAGTCCTGTTCGGTGCACCACTTCGATAAATAAGAGTTTACGTATGTAACTCTTTTTTTATTCCGGATAATATTTCCTTATCCGCCAATCTACAATCGTGTGGTTGACAAATGCTGAATAATAGCATCTGTATTCTTGGTATCTTGTCTTTAACAGTTTAACAAGTAGAAACTGTCAAATTTATCAGTATTGATCGATTTTTTTCTGTTTTCTGATTTTCAGTTAAATGTACTATATTATTCACTTTATATTCTGTTTATGGCTGTTAAGTCAGGACAAACAGATAGCAAAGAAACAAAATCTATAGGAATCAAATAATAAATTTTGTGCCTTAGATACGTTGTTTAGTTAATAAAACATGAGTAAATTAACCACACGATTGTAGATTGGCTGATTTCCTTATAATAATATTGAAAATTATTAATAAAATCTCTTAAAATATAGTCTGAAAAACGGAGGAAACCGCAAGTGAAAAAATTATTAATCCTCTTCCTGGTTATCTTAATGGCAGGCTGTTCAGCCAAGACCCTGAAATGGGAAGATGTTAAAGAAAGCTATGCCGAAATGGAAAATGCTTCCACTACTATAGCCAAACCTGAAGCATACCTGAAAAGTGATTATCTGATGATCTTTGATCAGATCAAAGAAGAACTTACTTCATTGGTAAAAGGCGTTGAAAAAGATGCCGAAGATAATGTCCGTACCTTATATCAGAATGCCGTCAATCTTGAATGGATCGTTTCCGATAAAGACAATGAAGGCAGTAATACTTTCAAGGATCTGTGCTACGGACTCAAGAAGATCGTTGAAGCAGCCTATATGAAAAGTGAAGACTTCGACACGCTGAAGAACTCCTTACTGGAACAGGTCGATGCGATCAGAGGCTGGAATGATGAACAGTGGGCTCAGGTCGAGATCCGTGCCACGCTCAAATGGGCAGATGTTGAAAGCGATTATGAGGCAATGGAAGAAGCAGTCAAGGAAGAACTCAAGAAACCGGCCGAAGTTAGCGAATATGATCTCGAAGAACCAAAAGATGTGATCCTCAATAACTACGAAGCGATCGCTGATGGCGTTACCGAAGTAAACAGAGCCAAGGCTGATCAGATTTATAAAGCTGCTGTGACCCTCTATGAATACACCAAGGAATTAAAAGAGGAATCAGGCATGAAAGTTGCTTCCTTTGCCAGCCAGGCCAAAGAATACGTCAAGAACGCTTATGGTGTAAAACCAACTGATCCGGAGTACAACTTCGACGCTGCTGCAGCCGCTGCCAAGAAGTACTCTCTCTCCCTGTGGAATGAGATCACTACCGAATTAAAAATCAACCGCTATTAAACTTTCAAGATGTTAGCTCTTACCTTATAATTTAGTTAGAGATAACATCTTTTTTTATTTCAGTGATAAAGGAGATTTACCATGAATACAAAGAAACTTGTTTTATTACACTCCAATGACATGCACGGCGACTTTCTGGCCGAAAAAAAAGAAGACTTTGATGAAGGCGGTGTTTCGCTTCTATCAGGCTATATAAAGAAAGTAAGATCGGAAGAAGAAAACTGTCTTTTTGCGATCGCCGGCGATATGTTCAGGGGATCGATTATAGACAGCGAATACAGAGGCTTTTCGACGATCGAACTGATGAACTTCTTGTCTCCTGATATCGTAACCTTAGGAAATCATGAAGTCGACTACGGTCTGGCTCACCTGCTGTTTCTGGAAAGATGTGCCAAGTTCCCGATCGTCAATGCCAATATGTATGTCAAGACCAATCATACCCGTCTGTTCAATCCCTATCGGATCATCAACGTCAATGGTATGAACATCATGTTTATCGGCATCATCACCGAAGAAGTTCTGGCCTCTACGCGTTCTGAAGAAGTCATCGGCTCCTTCGTTGATGTCTGGGATGCGGCCAAACAGACCGGCGTCATCATCGATAACTACAAGACCACCTAAGTCGATCTGACTGTTCTTCTTACTCATGTCGGCTTCGAAGAAGACAAGAAACTTGCCAGTCTCTTGGATCCTGAATGGGGTGTCGATCTGATCATCGGCGGCCACTCCCATACTTTACTGGAAGAACCGTGCATCATAAATAATATCCCTATCGTTCAGGTCGGTATCGGAACTGACCAGATCGGACGTTTCGATATCACGATCGATACTGACGAACACGAGATGATCGACTACAAGTGGCAATGTCTGCCGATCAACTCCAAACTCTGTGAACCGGATGAAGTCCTGGAAGAAGTTCTTGATTCATACAGAGAAGAGACCGATAAGAAATACAGCCGTATCGTAACCAACTTCAAAAGAAAGCTCACTCACCCGAGCCGCTATGAAGAGACCGAACTGGGCAATCTGTTTGCCGATCTGTTACAGATCGATTCAAGTTTCGATATCATGCTGTATGCCTCGGGTTCGATCAGATTAAAAGAAATGGGACCGATCGTCCAATACCAGACCTTAAAGGAATGTCTGCCGTTCAATGCCCCGGTCTATATGCTGGAGATCTCAGGCAAGCAGTTCCGTCATATGATGAAATACATGTTAAGAGATGAGGCCCTGGAACCGGAAGCTCACAGTGAATTCTATCAGGTCTCCAAGGGTGTAAGGATGGTCTACGATAAGGCCAAGCACGATTTTGAAGAGTTCTCCTTCAATGGCGAAGAGATCAAAGATGATGATATGTTCAAGATCGCCGTCCAGGATTATCACTACAAGAATTTTGATGAGTTCTTTGATGTCCCACTGGAAGAAGTCCTCGCCAACAAGAAACAGCGCATGGTCATCACCGATGACTTCTCGATCTTTGAAGAACTGCTTTCTTCAATGAACAATGTGGATGCCAAAGTCGAAGGCAGGATCATCATCAAAAACAGAGACGCATAAAAATTCACAAAGCCGTCGATTGACGGCTTTGATTTATTTCTTGGCTTTTTCCTGTTTACGCTTATCGTTGATGATCTTGACATGTTCATCATCGATCAGCGTGACGTTGTTTTCTTTTGCCCAGGCTACACAGCCATTGAGTAGAGTCTTCAAGAACGGACGCGGTACCTTAACAAAATTCTTCAGTGCTTCATCGGTAAACTTGACCGTATCATCAACGCGATCAGCCGCAAATCTTATAGAAGCCAGATCGACTTCCTTAGGAGCCGGGATCGGTTCAGCGATCGGTTTCTTGAAACGCGGGAACTGGGTATACCAGAAATTGGTTGAATCACGGTATCCGTAATCGACTGGTACCGGTGGGAAATCAAATTTTGACACCCCATTGACGATCGCCTCATAGTATTGTGGTTTCATCAGGATCTTGTCGAGATACAGGATGAAATGGGCACCGTATTTGGAAGTGATGCCATTGAAATCATTTTAAGGACCAGGATGACCATCATCGATATCCTCAACTTTAAACTTATCAGCGTTCTCAAACTGTGAAGCCCAGGTACATTCAAATACCTGATAGGCATCGGCGATGACCTGCGGACGGTTTTTATCTGCTGGATCAGCCAGGCCGTCTTCCATCTTGAACAAGAGCGGTTCTTTCATCTTTTCTTCGCTTGGTCCCGGGAAGCCCAGACGGACAGCTTCCTTGAAATAACGGCGCTCATCCGTGATGAAATTCAAAGCATATTTATGGGTACGCAGAATATTCGAACATGTATTGGAAGTATTGCGGCATTCCAGTACCATCGCATAGCGCTCTTTTCCGGCTATGTAATAGGGAAAACACAAGGAATAGGAACCGATATTCAGTGAACCGTCAGGATTGACAGTGCTGATGCATACAGTGGGCATTGGAAAAAAGGATGATGTCTGATAGAAATTATCGACGATTCTCAGATCTATAAATGAACTCATAATAATATTCACCTGCTTTCACCACAAAATTTACTAAAAAAATTTTAATTCATCATAAAATCTTATATAATAGAGATACGCACCAGTGGCGGAATAGGTAGACGCGCACGTTTGAGGGGCGTGTGGGCAATCCCATGCGAGTTCAAGTCTCACCTGGTGCACCATTAAAAAATGAGAGCTGTTGATACAGCTCTTTATTCATATATGATACTCGAAAGAAATTTTCTCGTCCTTTCATCCTTTGGTGAATCGATCACTTCCCTGCTTGTTCCGGCTTCAACTATTTCTCCATCATCCATATAAATGACCCGATCTGAGACCTGTCTGGCAAAGCTAATTTCATGAGTTACGACGATCATTGTCATTTTCTTTCTGGCCAGATCCTGAATGACCTTGAGTACTTCATTTGTCAGCATCGGATCCAAGGCACTCGTCGGTTCATCAAAACACAATACATCAGGCTCCAAGGCCAAAGCTCTGGCTATCGCAACTCTTTGCTGCTGACCACCGGATAACTGATGCGGATAGTAATCGATGCGATCACTTAAACCCATCTGTTCCAGAAGATTTAAAGCTTTCTCAGTATTATCGATCCCTTTCAATTTTGAAGCCAGCGTCACATTCTGCAGTGCTGTATACTGTGGGAACAGGTTGAACTGCTGGAACACGAGACCGAAGTGTCTGCGGATCTTCGCGATCTCATCTTCTTTCATACCGTTTCTCTTCATAGCGCCATATATGACTTCACCATTTAAAAGTATCTGCCCTTCATCAGCCATTTCCAGAAGATTTATACAACGCAATAAAGTTGTTTTACCACTGCCGCTTGATCCAATGATCGATAAGGTCTCACCTTTGTTCAGATCAAAAGATATATCCCTGAGGATCTTTTTTTCTGCAAAGGTCTTTCCCAGATTTCTGATTTCCAATAAACTCATGAAACTCCCTAAACAAAATATGACAGTCTGTCTTCAAGTTTGTCAGACAATAAAGTAAGCAGCCCGCTGAACAGCAGATAGAAAATTCCGGTATAGAACAGCGGCCAGATGATTCCCTGTGATTTGATGAAGGACTGACCGCTCCAGATGATCTCATAGACCGCAATGACTCGGGCTAATGAGGTATCTTTGACTAAAGTAATAACTTCATTGAAGACAGGTGGAATGATCTTCTTGATCACCTGTAACAGAATGATATTTCTGAAAATCTCATAACGGCTTAAGCCCAGTACCTTGCCTGCTTCATACTGACCGATCGGGATCGATTGGATACCACCGCGATAGATCTCCGCAAAGTAACATGCGTAGTTCAGGACAAAGGCAAACAGCGAAGCGATGAATCTGCCGTTATCTCCCATACCCCAGATATTAGCTTTGAAAAAAATACCAGGTCCATAGTAGACGATCAGCAGCTGCAGCATCAATGGTGTTCCTCTGATCACCCAGATCAGCAGCTTCAAAGGCAAGGAGATGATCTTGACTTCACTCATTGACCCTAAGGCAATGAATAAGCCCAGGGGCAGTGAGAAAAACAGTGTCAGCGCAAACAGCTTGAGGGTGACCAGAAAGCCGTTGAACAGGGTTAAAGTTACAGTCGCTATCATTGTGCCAGCAGTGATTCCTGAACGCCGAACTGCTCAGCGATCGCATATAAGGAACCATCATCATAGAACTTCTTGAACTCATCATTGATGTAGGCAGCCAGATCAGAACCCTTGCGGCAGCCGACACCATATTCTTCGGAAGTCAGTTCAAACTTATAGCCAAGACCCGGATAGCTCGTCTTATCACCGATCATAGCTCCGGCCATCAGCAAGTCGATGATACTCGCATCACTGGTTCCCGCATCAACTTCCAGTAAGGTATCAGCCTGTGTCGATACAGATACGGACTTGAAACCTTTTTCCTGTGCTACCGCTTCCCCAGCCGAACCGGCTTCGACCGCAAACTGCAGATCCTTAAGTTCTTCTTCACCTGTGATCGCTTCTAGCTTATCTTTCTTCATGACCACGACTTGCGCATTATTGCAGTAAGGATTAGTTGTCTCCATCGCCGATTTAACTTCGTTTGTCAAAGTCATGCCGTTCCAGACGCAGTCGATCGTTTTGTTGTCAAGTTCGAGGATCTTGTTGTCCCAATCGATCTCTGCGAATTCGATCTTCACGCCAAGATCTTCCGCGACCTTCTTACCTACTTCCGCATCAAAACCGGTCCATTCTCCATTCTCTTTAAAATCCATTGGTGCGAAATCGGTAATACCTACGACCAGTGTTCCTTTAGATTTGATATAATCAAGATCGCTCTCACTTGACTCATTCTTATTACCACAGGCAGCCAATACGCTAAGCATCAATACAGCGGTAATCACCTTAAATAATTTCTTCATTTTCAGTTCTCCTTTTTTCTTTTACTCACAAAGTTACAGGACAACCGGATAAACAAAAAATCCGGCAACACTTAAATTACCGGACTCTTTATTTGTGATAAATCAATTAATTATCAATCAACCAAAAAACGCCACACAAAGAGTCCGGTCATTATGATGGTGATGATGATTTCTTCTTTCCATAAATAATGTCATATCCCGTCTCCTTTGTGATATTTGAGAATAGTTTACTGTACTTGTATTCTCAAGTCAACATTTATGATCTGTTTTCTTTATCTTTTATGTAGGCATTATAGAGAAGGTTCTTGGAATAATCGTGTTTCTGACTTACCTCACTGACTGCCTTCTTGAGCTTTTCGCCTTTTTCCACCAGTTCTTCTACTTCACTAATAAGTTCTTCTTCACTGATATCTTCTTTTTCCTTTTCGTAACCTTCAACGATCAGGACCATTTCCCCTTTCAGGTCATGAAGTTCACACAGTTCTGAAAGATGCCCGCGATGATATTCTTCATGAAGTTTGGTCAGTTCTCTGGCCAGGCACGCCTTGCGATCGCCGAATACTTCGCGCATCATGCTTAAGGTCTTTTCAATGCGGTGCGGCGCTTCATAGAAGATGATGGTATAAGGAAACTCCCTGAGCTCTTCCAGTTCTTTTCTGGCTTGCGATGGTTTGGAGTTAAGAAAACCAAAGAAAAGATAATGGGCTGTCTTGAGTCCTGAAGCCACTAAGGCATTAAGGGCAGCGTTGGGGCCTGATACCGTTACGATATTGAAACCATTGGCGATGACTTCATTGACCAGTTCATAGCCCGGATCAGAGATCAGAGGATAACCCGCATCCGACACCAAAGCGACATCATTTCCCTCTTCAAGCAGTTTGATGATACCTTTAGTCGAATTCTCTTCATTGAAATTGTGATAGGTGATCATCCTGGTGTGGATGTCAAAATGAGTCAGCAGCTTCAAAGTGTTGCGTGTGTCTTCACAGGCAATCACCGAAACGTTATTCAAAACATCGAGGGTACGGTTTGAGACCTCGTTAAGATTGCCGATCGGCGTCGCAACAAGAAAAAGTGTAGCTTTATTATTCAGCGACACTTTCCTTCTCTCTTTCGTTTTTCTTGTTCGGCTTGTTGTATTTGCCTTTTTTGATCAGCTCATCAAGACTGATGAAGATCGCATGATCGCGATTCTCAAGCTTGCAGTTTTTGGCGATGACGTTCATCGAAGTGATACGGAACTTTTCACCTTCATATTCGACCTGAGCGTTGAGCTTAGGCAGATCCTTGCGCAGATCCTTGTAGGCTTCATCTTCAAAACGCAGGCAGCACATGAGGTTGCCGCACTGGCCGGAGAGCTTCTGGATATTGAGAGCCAGCAGCTGATTTTTGGCCATATTGATCGAGATACGATCGAAGTCTCCGATAAAGCGGGCGCAGCACAGTTCTCTGCCACATACACCGATCCCGGAGACCATCTTGGCTTTGTCTCTGGTGCCGACCTGTCTTAAGTCGATACGGCAATGGAAGATCGCAGCCAGGACCTTGAGAAGTTCACGGAAATCGACACGATCATCAGCCAGATAAGTAAAAGTTATCTTGGCTCTATCGAGTGTATATTCAGCGGAGATGACGTTCATCTGCAGATCCAGCGCATCGGATTCTTCCTGACAGATCCTCTTGGCTTCTTCAGCTTCCGCTTTGTTTCTTTCAAACTGCTGACGGTCACGGTCATTGGCCTTGCGGATGATCGGTTTGACCTCGAAATCTACATTCGGTTTCTCGCTTGGATCAGATACGACGATCGCATACTCGACACCTCTTTGGGTCTCAACTACTACCGCATCACCGTTTCTGATGGAACCATCCTCAGTTGAGAATGTATAGGTTTTATTCGTCGTCTCAAAACGGACGGAAATATATTTTAAATTTTCACTCATAATTCACCTTCAAATATATGATATTATCTCATAACTGATCGCGTCAAACAGCAGTTTGCGCTCCGGATTATTCAGTAATTTATCCTTTGCTTCTAGGAAGATCTGTAACAATCTGATCGGATTATGACCGTTTATCTTCTTGAGCATATCATCATATTGTTTATCACCGGTGCTTTTATCAGCCAGTGCATCTTCGATCATCGTGATCATGATATTGAGATAATAATCGCAACATTTTTTCAGATCTTCTCGGTCCTTGAATAAAGGATAGAATTCCTTATAAAACATGACCGGCAGGAACTGTTTATTATCCAGATTGTCTATGGTCTTATAGACATATTCCCTGGCATTGATATAGAAAGGATCGTTCAGATCAAGTTCATCATCAAACTGGTGAAGGATACTGGAAAGCAGATAGGCATCGATGTGATCGAAACCTCTGTTTTCATACTCTTTAATCAGAAAAGAAAAGTCTCTGGTCAGAAACGGAATATCCTCACAGCGCGACACGATCGTTTCCAGAAGATCTTCTTTGCGGTCAGTGATAAAGATCCCATAGGTGTTCTCGTTGCCCGGTTCTTCCATGAACTTCAGGATCATGTTTAAGACCTTGTTGGAAGCGTTGTTGATGTTGGCAAGGATATAAACCTTCTTGCCGGAAGATTCTAAAGATGTTCTGGAGAATTCATCCAGGATATTGTCGATACTGGCCTTTTTGATCGAAGAGGCATAACCATCGATATAGATGACATCGAAATAGGAATTGGCTCTGATCCTTTTACAGGTCGTACATTCTTCGCACGCAAAATCTCCTTTGTCTTCGACGATCGACTGGGCCAGAAGATAAGCCGTTTCGATCTTGAGAGGATTGTATTCACCAGAAAATAAGTAGCTGTGCGCTACTTTTCTGTTAACCAAGGCATTTCTGAGACTCTGATAAGCAATAGGCTCAGCTTTGAGGAGTTGTTCCTTAATCATTAATTAGATCTATGATCAGCTTTTCACAGGCTGATATTACTTCTTCTTTACTCATTGAGGCATCGACGATCTTGATACGATCGGAGAAACGTCTCAATACTTCTCTGTATCCTTCAGATACGCGGTGATGAAAATCGATCGATTCCTGATCGAGGCGATCCTTGAACTGACGATCGGAAAGACGATCCAGACCGACCTGTTCGTCTACATCGAGATAGATAGTCAGATCAGGATAGGTATTGTCGATTGCAAAAAGATTGATGCCCAATACTTCATCAAAACCTAGCTGACGGCCATAGCCCTGATAAGCTAAAGAGGAGTCAAGGAATCTTTCGCAGATGACGATCTTTCCCGCTTGCACTGCAGGAAAGACTTTTTCGACCAGATGCTGACGACGAGACGCGGCATAAAGCAAGGCCTCGGTCTTGGCATCCATCATTGTATTTTTGGGATCAAGAATGATCTTGCGGATATCTTCGGAAATTTCGATTCCCCCCGGTTCTCTAGTGTGAACGACCGGGATACCTTTTTCTTCCAGTCTCTTACAAAGGGCTGTCGCAACAGTCGTCTTGCCCGAACCATCCGGGCCTTCCAGAGTAATGAATCTGCCCTTCATCAGTTGAGCTTCTCCGGTTTAGGCATCAGTGTCCTCTCGACCGCATCCAGGATCTGTTTCTTGATCCGCTCATATTCATCATAGCTGAGTTCAAAATCCTCAGAAGAAGCGATCTTGACCTGAGGCATTGATAAAGAAGATACCATCAAAGCCGCATCTTCGATCGCATCATACATTTCGATCGGCATGACAACATAACGCTGATTACCGTTTTCTTCGATAAACAGGACATCATTCTGTCCGAGATCTTCGAGATCTTCTCTGATATTTTCTACTTTTTCAATATCGATATTCATATTACGTATTATTATACACTATTCCTTTTCTTCAAAAGCTTCTCTTGCCCTGGACATGAAAGAGAAGAAATCAGGCACGGCAGCCGTTTCCTGATAACAGTCTTCCACGCTCTGATAGAAGGCTCTCTGCTTTTCATCATTCTGGTCGAGATCCCAGAGATGATCGATATAAGTCGCATAAGGAATATGTTTAAACATATCATCCGCCACTTCCTTAGCCCTGTATTCATCATTGTGTTTTAGTAAAGTTACGATCAGTAAGATGTATTCATAAGTAGTGAATTCCGCTTCCAGATACAGACGGTAGAAATCTTCATCTTTTTCTAAAACATTGTATAAGAAAGCCAGACGGGTCAGATTTCTTCCTTTCAGGGAATTGCTCAGTCTGATGATCAGTCTTTCCACCCTGATCGCCGCGGAGAAGTTATGGATATCGATCAGGAAGTCGACATAGAAATCCATGATCCTGATAAAGGCCTTCTGCTGATGAGGAGTCATATCCGCATAGTTATCAGCCTGCGCATAATAATTCTCAAAGCGATAATTCACAAAGACATCTTCGGTAAGTGCATAATAGACAAAGAAAGCTTCCAGACACAAAGGATCGATCGCGAAAGCCTGAGAAGTTCTTTCCCGAAGATCCTTCTTGGAACTGAACATCGTTTTGACGGCTTTTCTTTCGTTGACGTCAAGATCATCATCAAGTTCATAATCATTGAACTGAGTCGTCGTAAAAAACATCTTCAGAAAAGCTTCAATATCCTTGCCGGCCTTCTGGGCATCATTTAGCAGTGAATCAAAATTACTCATCTAAACCTTCCATCTTTATGCGATACATCAGAGCGATCGTCTTGGCGTCATCGATCTCACCGCTTCTGACCATTTCTTCAAGCTGCTTAAAACTGAATCTTCTTAACTGTATATTCTCATCCGGATCAAAATGCTGACCGACATATTTATCCGATTCGCCATAGTACAGATAGATCTTTTCCGAATCATAACCACAGGTCGGAATGATATAACCGAAACCATGCACATTCCTGGCCTCATAGCCGGTCTCTTCGACTGTTTCCCGCATAACTGTCTCTAAAGGATCTTCACCCTTTTCGATCTTACCGGCTGGGAACTCCCACATCTCCTTGCTTAAAGAATAGCGGTACTGTCTGACGAGAAAAAAACTACCTTCATGTTTCAAGGCGATACAGGCTCCACCGTTATGAAGGACTACTTCTCTGATCGAAGTCCTTCCATCATCCAGTTCCACCAGATCCTTTACTACATGAATGACTTTACCGTTATATATTTCTTCTCTCTCTAACTGTTTTTCCATATCCTCTAATCTAATTTAAAAAATGTGGCTGACCACACTTTCTTAGTTACCCGGCAGGTAGAAGACTTTCTCATCACCCTTGGAGAACATATATTCACCACGGGCATAAGTCTGTACATAATCAGGATCTTCAAGCTTTTCCTTGGTCGAGATCAGTGAAGCATTCTCATCTTTAAGAGCTTCGAGCTCTGCTTCGACAAGTTTGGCCTGCTGCTGTAAAGAAAACATGTCAACGATCTTCTGTAAGACACCGGTCAGGATGGCGATCGCCGCAACGATCAAAGCAATCGAAACCAGTTTCGATACGATCGAATTCTTTTTCTTTTTCTTGGTCTTTGTTTTGGTCACGTTCTTATTTGTAGCCATACATCAATTATACAATAATTTCTCTTTTTTTCTCTTCCAGGACTTCATACATCTCAAAAGCCTGTTCCTTGGAAGCGGAATCTCTGATCTCCTTCACCCTGATCGTGATCTCCCGATGACCAAAGATGATCTTTACGATATCCCCGGCTTTTACTTCACTGGATGGTTTAGCCACCCTGTCATTGATGAAAAGACGCTCATTCAAAGCGAGCTGTTTTCCCACTTCTCTTCTTTTCAGAATCCTTGCGACTTTCAGATATTTATCGATCCTCATTGTTTTTCCAGTTTATCAAGATTATCGACAAGCTTCAACATTTTGGCAATATTCTCTTTCTGATTATCGATCGAGATCGCCAGACGGTTATTCTTATAAGTGATATTGATATCTCTGGACAAAGCGTTACAGTATTCAAACAGTTTCATTCCATCGATATTATCGGAATAATCCTTGGACAGAACGATCATGAATTTACCATTATAATTCGAGACCTTCTCGATCAGATTCAGATTGCACAAAAGTTCCAGTTTCTTCTTGTCAAAAAGCGCTTCAACTTCTTTTGGCGGTCTGCCATACTCATCCATGATCTTGAGATAGTAATTGAACAGATCTTCCTTTTTATCGATATCATAGAGTTCATGATACAAAGAAAGCTTATCATAGTCGTTATCGGAGAATGATTCCGGAATATAACTTGATAAAGGAATATTGACCGTTGTCTTATGTTCCTCTTCCTTGACCTCTTCGCCTTTCGCTCTTTTGATCGCCTTATTAAGCATGGCCAGATACAGATCGAGACCGACATTATCGATAAAACCGGATTGCTGCTGACCTAAAAGATCGCCAGCTCCGCGGATGGAAAGGTCTCTCATCGCGATACGATAGCCTGAACCTAAAGAGGTGAATTCCTTGATCGCATCAAGTCGTTTCAGAGAATTCTCATTGAGCTGTTTATTCTGTGGGATCATCAGATAGGCATAAGCGATCCTGTCTGATCTGCCTACTCTGCCTTTGATCTGATAAAGCTGGGACAGGCCGAAGTTCTGCGCATCTTCAACGATGATCGTATTGGCATTAGGGATATCAAGACCCGTCTCAATGATCGTCGTACAGATCAGCACATTTATCTCGCCCGCATAGAAGCGATACATGATATCTTCGATCTCCTTGCGATCCATCTGGCCATGGGCTACGCCGATCCTGGCATAAGGGATCTTCTTCTCGAGTTTATGGGCCAGGGAATAGATCAGCCGGACATTGTTGAAAAGATAGAAGACCTGTCCTTCTCTTTCCAGTTCCCGCATGATGACTTCTTCCAATAGCGCATCATTTTTATGCACGACATAAGTCTGGATCGGAAAACGGTTCTGCGGTGGCGTATCCAGGGTAGACAGACCTCTTAAGCCGATCAGAGACATCTGTAAGGTCCTGGGGATCGGGGTCGCACTTAAAGATAATACATCGATCGAATTCTTGAGCTGTTTGATCTTTTCCTTGTGTTCCACACCGAAACGCTGTTCCTCATCGATGATCAAGAGACCGAGATCTTTATAAACGATATCCTTGGATAAGATACGATGCGTACCGATCAGTACATCGACCTTCCCTTCCTTAAGATCCTTCAAGATCTGACGCTGTTTATCATCCGGTACATAACGGTTCAGCAGTTCCACTCTGACCGGGAAATTTTCAAAACGCTTCTTGAAGGTATCAAAGTGCTGAAAAGAAAGGATCGTCGTCGGGCACAGATAGGCGACCTGTTTGTCGTCATTTACCGCCTTGAAAGCTGCTCTGATCGCAACTTCCGTCTTACCGAAACCGACATCGCCGCACAATAAGCGATCCATCGGTTTGGAGTTTTCCATATCTTCCTTGACTTCTCTGATCGCTACGACCTGATCGCCCGTCAGTTCATATTCAAAAGTATCTTCAAATTCCTTCTGCATCGGCGTGTCTTTGGAAAACGCAAAACCGATGTTGGTATCTCTGATCGCATAAAGTTCGATCAGTTTGGCCGCGATATCATTGACACTTTCTTCGACTCTCTGTTTAGTCTTGATCCATTCCTTGGAACCTAAACGGTGAAGTTTGGGAACCACACCTTCCTTGGATACATATTTACGTACTAAAGAGAATTGCGATAACGGTACCAAAAGTTCATCATTGCCTTTATATATGATCTTGAGATAATCGGATTTTATCCCGTTGAACTCTCTTGATTCGATCGCCACAAACTGACCGATACCATAACGGTCATGGACTACATAGTCACCGCGATTGAGCTCTTCATAGGAATCAAGGACTTTGGCCTCCGCATAGCGTGAAGCGTATCGGCCGGTCCTGGCTTTCTTCTTGAACAGTTCCTTTTCGGTATATACGGCGAGATCCATCTTATCGATCGCAAAGCCACCGTAGATATTTCCATAGGCAACATTTATACCCTCGGCGATCTCATCGGTATACATCGTATAAGGGATATCAAGTTTGATCAGTGCATTGATCAGTTCCTCACACTGTTTGTCCTCCAGGAAAACCAGTTTATAGCGATACTTCTCGGTATTTAAGACATTGGCCGTATAATCGATCGTACCATAAGGAAAATCGATCTCATTCAGATAGCTCAGACCGCCAAACATCTTGCCATGAATCAGATCGGCTTTGGCCAGTTCCCTTTGAAAATCCGCATAGACATAGAACTTGAGCGGCAGTTTGTTCTCTTCATACATCTCCTGGATGTAACTGATCGACTCATTGCGTAACAGTTCAAGATGCGAAGAGATCTTTTCTTCATCGGAAAGATAGATCACAGGATCAGCAAAATAATCCTTCAGATGAGCGGTATCAAAATAACAGTAGTAATAATATTGAGATGGACGGTAGATATCATTGCGGATATATTCCAGTTCCAGTTCCATCTGCCCGCTCTTGATCTCAACACTTTCATCAAGGTGTTTCTTCATCTCATCGCTAAAGAACACATCTTTCGCAAAACAGATCTCAGCCTCATCGATATATCTGATCGTTCTCTGGCTGTCCAGATCAAATTCCCTGATCGAATCGACGACATTGTCAAAGAACTCGATTCTTAACGGTTTCTCATAATTGATGGAATAAACATCGACGATATAACCACGGCTCGCAAAAGTCATCGGTGTCTCGACATGCGAACTTCTTTCGTAGCCCAGTTTAATGAGTTTATCGATCAGCTCTTCCTTATCAATCTCCTGATCCTTGGCGATCCTGATGATCTTATCTTCCAGCTCCTTCTTTTCCGGCAGATGTCTGATCAGACCGTAAGGCGAACAGATGATGATCTTGAGTTTATCGGAAGTGATCATGCGATATAAGGAATTGATACGATTGGCCCGGTTTTCAAAAGAAGCCGCGATCTCTTCCGCTCTTAAGGATTCTTCCGGTAAAAAAGTACACATCTCCTCTTCTTCAAAATAGGAGATCAGGATATCTCTCAGCTTAGAAGCCAGATAAGCATTCTCTTTGACGACGATCATCGACCTTTTAGAATTCATCGCTCTGATAGCGATCTTCAGAGCTTCTTCTGTTAAGGAGTTATATGTTAAAAATGAATGACTTTCATCATTCATTACGGGTTCGATCTTTTTTAACAGTTTCTGATATTTCATTAATTGAATTTGGACATCACTTCATCAAAAGGATGATCAAAGGAATAAATCAGAGCTTCGGCTGCCTTATCCATGGTCTCATCCAGAATTTTCATATCTTCTTTGGAAAATTTACCCAGAACATAATCGACAGTCTCGATATTCTTGTCATGGGAGATCCCGACTCTGATCCGATCGATCTCTTGCGTTCCCAAAAGATCGATGATGTTGGCCATACCCTTCTGACCTCCGGATGAGCCTTTTCTTCTCAACCTTAGTTTGCCTAAAGGCAGATCGAGATCATCATGAACGACGATCAGATCTTCAGGTGAAACATCATAGAATTTCATCAGCGATTTTACGGCCTCTCCGGACAGGTTCATATAGGTCTGCGGTTTGGCCACGATGATCTTATCGCCCTTGTGACGGTGTATGCCGTATTGAGCTTTACACTTGTTTTTATCGAGGCTCAGACCTAATTTATCACATAGTCTGTCTATGACTAAAAAACCCGCATTATGACGAGTTTTTTGGTATTCAGTTCCCGGATTTCCCAGACCAACGATCAGTTTCATTCTTCTGATTCTTTTTTCTCTTCTTCAGGTTCTTCTTGAACTTCTTCTTTCTTCTCTTCCTGCTTATTCTCTACCGGCGGATATTTGTCATAGATATCCAGATCTTTCATATAGACAGATCCGATCTGTGTGCCGGCAAAATTATGCAGATCGTTGCGGTAATAGTCTTCCATCGGTTCACCCGCATAAGCTAAAGTCGCTGCTGCGAAACGCTTGAACAGACCGATCAGATTCTTTTCATATTCATAACCTGCATAACCGCCATCCAGCAAAGAACTTAAGAAACCGACTCCGGCATCTTCCTGTTCTAATAAGGCGTTATTGATAGCCACAGCCGCCTGATATTCAACACGCTTATCCAGTTCCGGAATAGCCGTGATCTTTTCATAAAGCTTGTTAAGGACATCAAACTTGGAGAAACGACGGGCTCTGGCCATATCCAGATAAAGCCAGACAAAGACATCCGCATTGATCGCGACCTGCTGACGCGAATACTTGCCATTCTTGAAGAAGATGGCGCTTAAGTCTAATGCTTCAAGAGTGTCCTTGCAATCGAGTTCCTTTTCCATCTCCTGATAAAGTTTCAGAACACGACCCTTGTTCCTGAATTCTTCCGAAGTCTCTGAGTCGATGTACTTGCAGATACGCTCATAAGCCGTATCGGTCCCTGAAAGCATCTCTTTATAACATTCGATATATTCCTTGTTGTGACGGTAACGTTTGATCAGACCGAAATTGCGATAGGCAATATAAGCCAGTAAACATAACATTACTCCAAAAAATACTAAATCCATACTACATACTCCTCTTGCTTAATTATACTCCAAACAGTTCATGATAATTGTCATTGAGCTGCCTTTGAAAATCTTCTTCATTCAGACCTAGTTCCTCACAGATCTTCCTTCCGGTATAGACGACATAAGACGGTTCATTCCGCTTCCCCCTGTTAGGTGCGGGCGTCAGATAAGGACAGTCGGTCTCGATCAGTAAGCGGTCAAGCGGGACTTCTCTGATCACTCTTAAAGGTTCCTTGGCATTCTTCCAGGTCAGAGTGCCGCTGATCGAGATATAGTAACCAAGTTTGACGAATTCCCTGGCCATTTCCGCCGAATCGGAATAGCAGTGCATCACACCCCGGCATCTGTTTTTCTTCAACAGTTCATAAGTATCAGCTATCGCATCACGGGAATGAATGATGACCGGTTTATCAAGTTCGATCGCCAGCTTGAGCTGTCTTTCAAAGACTTCCTTCTGTCTTTCCTTATTATCTTTATCCCAATAATAATCAAGACCGATCTCCCCGATCGCCACACATTCATCCTGTTTACATCTTCTTACATACTCTTCATAAAGCTTCTCATCAAGTTCATTGACATCACCCGGATAGACACCTAAAGAGTGTTTAAAAGCGATCTTATCATGTTTGATATTCAAACTATAATCATAATCATCAATATACGAAGAAATGATCATGGCTTTCAGAACATTGTTTTCAACCATCCTGTTCAAAACATCGTCAAGATCATCCCTGAAAGCCTTATCGTTTATGTGACAATGTGAATCCAACCAGTTCATCTTTATTTACCCAGACAGAAATTCTTGAACATGTGATCGATAAGATCTTCTCTATATTCCTTGCCCAAGATCTGGCACAGACAGCTGTAAGCCTCTGAGAGATAAGTCACGACCACATCACTGGTATCTGTATCGATACTACTATACATATTATTAAGTTCGTTAAGACAGCTCTTCATCAGAGCGATCTGTCTTTCGTTATTCAATATATCCTCATTCATCAGATCGATATCATCCTTATACATCTTATTCAGATAATCCTTTAAAGAAGTGATGTCCCCGTCTTTGGCACTTATCGAAATATCGCCATACTTATTTAGATCGGATTTATTGTAGACGACGATCAGATTGCGGTCTTCATATTGTCTGATCAGTTCCTCATCCTTTTCCGTGATATCTGAAGCATCGATGACCAGAATGATCAGCTGAGCCTTATCGATGGCCTTCATCGTCTTTTCGATGCCGATCTTCTCGATCGCTTCCGCATCATCTCTGATACCGGCCGTATCGATCAAATTGAGGGTGATATTATCGAGTTTGACCTTCCCTTCCACCAGATCTCTTGTCGTACCGGCAATATCGGTGACGATGGCCTTGTCTTCTTCCAGTAACGCATTTAATAAAGAAGACTTTCCGACATTCGGTCGGCCGATGATGATCGTATCCAGACCGTCCTTGACCACTCTGAACCTTTCGGCCTTTTCGATCATCTTTTCTGAGTCAGCGATCCATTTTTTCAGATAAGGTTTGATGACTTCATTAGACATCTGCGCTTCATCCTCATATTCCGGATAATCGATATTGACTTCGATCATCGCGATCACATCCTTCATCTCATCCATCAGAGGGGTAAGAAGTCTTTCCACGGAACCATCCAATCCTCGAATAGCCGAGTAAGCCTGGATCCTGTTGGTAGCCTTGATCAGATCGTTGATCGAATCGGCTCTTGAAAGATCGATTCTGCCGTTGAGATAGGCTCTTCTGGTGAACTCACCCGGTTCCGCCAGACGGCAGCCTTCTTTCAGCAACAGGTTCAATATCAGCCTCGAGACGTAAACTCCGCCATGGCAGTTGATCTCGACCATATCTTCTCTGGTATACGAGTGGCCGGCTTCAAAAAAAGAGATCAGTACCTCATCGATCACTTCGCCGTTGTCTCTGATGTGGGAATAAACGATCCTGTTGGCTTCAATCTTTCTGACGTCGCTTATCCTGCCGATTATTTCAAAACTGTCAGGTCCCGACATCCTGACGATCGAGATCGCCCCGTCCTTGAGAGCCGTAGAGATCGCGCATATCGTATCGTTCAACATACCTCTATTTTAATAGCGCCTGATCATCTTGAAAAGTGCACCGGCTCATTTTAAAATAATATTAGTAAGAGCTATATTTATCATCAAGGAGGAAAAACATGGGTAAGTATGTAATTACAACAACCTCTAAAGGGAATTATCATTTTAATCTGCTGGCAAAAAATAATGAAGTGATCCTTTCTTCACAGATGTACGCATCAAGAAGAGGCGCTGTCAAGGGCATCAACTCCGTAATCAAAAACGGTCCGATCGCCGGTGTCTTAGATACGACAGCCAAGAAAGTCGTACCGGTTCCAAATCCTAAGTTTGAGATCTTCACCGGTAAAGACGGCAAGTCTTATTTCAGACTCATCGCCCTCAACGCCAAAGCAATCGGTGTTTCTGAAGGCTACAACACTTTAGCTGCCTGCAAGGCTGGTATCAAGTCAGTTCAGAAGAACGCTGTTTCTCCGATTGAAAAACCGGAAAAGAAACCGGCCGCTAAAAAACCGGCACCAGCTAAAAAAGCCTGCAAAAAATAATAAGTAATTATCTGTTATTTATTAAAGCACTCCTTCTTCGGAGTGCTTTTCTTTCGCTATTCGTTTCCTAAACGGAAGTCCTGTCTTTCCAGTACATTCATCTGGGCATCCGGATTCTCTAACAGTCTCTTTGACTGATTGAGGATCGCATCCTCGACGAGATTTCGCGCCAGACGTCCGTTACCGGAGTTAGGATCGTTCTGATTCTGAATGATCGTGAAGTAATCCTGTAAAGGCTTCAGGGCATCTTCGGCGATCACATAATCCTTACTCTTGGCGATACTCTTGGCTATCAGCATCAGTTCCTCACCGGTATAATCATTGAACTCGATGATATTCGCAAAACGGGATCTCAAACCACTGTTGGCCTCTAAGAATTCCTTCATTTCTTTTGTATAACCAGCCAGGATAACGATCAGATCATCACGATGATCTTCCATCGCCTTGACCAAAGTATCGATAGCCTCCAAGCCAAAGGAGTCATCCTTGCCTCGGTATAAGGAGTAGGCTTCATCGATGAATAAGACACCGCCTAAAGCCGACTGAATCACTGACATCGTAAGTGGTGCGGTATGACCGACATACTTGCCGACGAGATCCGCACGGGTAACTTCGACGAGCTGGCCCTGCTGGAGAATTCCGCAGGCCTTCATCATCCTGGAGACAAGACGTGCAATCGTCGTCTTACCGGTACCAGGATTGCCCGTAAAGATCATGTGTTTGGAGATCTCATTGGTCTTGAGACCTTTCTGTTTTCTGATCTGATTGATCTTGAGCAGATTCTCTAAAGAAAGCAGATAGTTCTTGACATCCTCAAGTCCGACAACTTCATCGAGTTCCTTCTGGATCTCTTCTCTTTCCGCTCTTGAATCATCTACGACATTGAGATCGATAATGGTATCATTGAACGAAGCTTTGATCGTTTCATCATGCCAGATCTTGACCGTATCGACATTGTCATTTTTCAAAGCAATGTCGACCATCTCGTTATAGATCTTCTTGACACACGGCGAGATCGAATCGATACCGTCATTCGGTTCATAGATCGATCTGAGGTATTCATTGATACTCGGATCAACGATGAGCTTTATTTCCAGTTGATTGAGACAACGCAAGATAAGAGAATCGACCAGTTGTTCAATAATGATGACCAGTGCTTCTTCATTGAGCTTATCGGTCTTGACCTTATCGACGATCTTGTCCACAAAGGACTTGCCGAAGATGTCCATCAGCTTGGTCGGATTCTTTTCCGAAACAAAGACCAGAACTTTATCATTACCGTTCAGATGATCTATGACATCGCCAGACAAAGTATTTGTCGCTTCGACCAGCTGATTGTTTTTAAGAGTATAACGTTTGGAAAGGACACATGTACCTTCTAATACCAGTTCCGTCAGCATCCTGTTAAAAATAGGTGAAGCTTCTTCGAAGTTCTCGATCAGGACGATCGGATTCTTACCCGTTAAAGCTACATACAGGTCCTGCAGGAACAGGATCTCTTGCGAAGATGACTGATATCTTGACATATCAAGATAGTAGACTTCATTGGAAACACTTAAACCGTATTTCTTTAACAGATTCCCCATCGTATCGACCATCTGATGACGGCCCGTACCGTTGGAACCATAAAGGATGATGGAGTTTCTGATCTTCTGCGGATCGGAACCGACGACATAAGGTCTTCTGAAAGCCGTCGTAAAAGCTTTACAGGCCTCATTCTGGCCGATGATCGTCAGGATCAGATCATTATAGATATTATCGAAGATCTCCTTGGAAGCTTTGCCTAAGACGACTGTTTCCGGTGTCTCGATGGAGATATTGAAATCCTTTTCGATATCAGCCTTCAATCTCTTGAGATCTTCATCAGAATAATTGAAATCCTTGGTCATCTTATCGAGTTCCTTCTGGTTCTCGATCAGGATCCTATTCAGTTCACTCTCGGTATCTTTAAGGATATCAACGGAATCATTGTAGATATTTGAAAAACTTCTCCGCTTAGAGAAAAGTTCATTCATCATTTTTTCTTTTTCATCATGTGTGTTCATAATTATAACTTCGTATTGATCTGTTGTGAGATGTAGGACATCATCAGTTCCTTAGAACGTTTCAAAGCCTTAAGGACATAGACCAGGCCATCATAATAGCCCTTTTCATAAAGCTGATTATGAGTTCCGGATTTATTGATCTCATCATTGACTCTGGCTTCGGTGACATAGAGATCCTTCGCGTTATTTGAAGCATCACGGTAGTATTTCTCCAAAGCATCCTTATGGCCTTCCACATAGTCGTTGACATTGTTTGTGCCATAGGAGACATGTTCGATCACGCCACGGAAAGCTTCAAAACGTGAAGAATAAGCACCGATACTGTCCGGAATTCTCGGTTTGGAAACAAGGCTCGGATCAGCCGTTGCCCTGGCCGTATGGACCTTTTCTTCCGTTTTTACTTCTTCTGTCTTTACCGCAACAAGCGAAGAAAATATATCATCGATATTTACATTCGCACTCTTTTTCTGTTTCTCGACCTCTTCAACGAGTTTAAACATATCGTAATTGTTTTCAGGCATTATTTGTCTCCCTTGAACGGTGATTCAACCAGACCATCCTGTTTTAATAAGGACTGTAAAGTGTTGATATCCGCATTCAGATTCATATATTCCGACTCATGTAAAGAGTTGTAGATTGTCTTTAAAGCTTCGTTGATCAGCTTGATCGTCTTGACCAGCTGTACTTCGCACTGTCTGTATTCCTCACCCTTGATCGCGGCTTCCGAAAGACGCTTGTAGTTCTCTAAGATTCCCAAAAGGATCGGCAGATAGTATTCATATAATTTGTTTAACTTAGGATCGACCGTACCGTCTTCTCTGTCCACGATATCGATCTGTTTCAGAAGATCACAAGTCTGATACAGACCATTTGTAACTTCTTCATTGGAAAGATCCTTATTGAGATTATTGATCTTATCGATAAACTTTTCCGCATCGGAGAAAGAGTCGATCTTCTCTTTCTTTTCCTTATTCTCCTGCTTCTGCTGCGGCTTCTTCTCTTCCTTCTTGAGCTTGTTTGGCTTCTTGGCCAGTTCAGCTAAAGCCGAAATGATCTTGTCGTAGGAACCCGGATAATACTGTCTGAATTCCTTCAGCTGTGTGATCTTTTCATCTTTATGGGTCAGATAAAGATTATCTACCGTGGTATAGGTACCACCCTGGGTAGAGATCGCAATATCATCAAAAATGACCAGTGATACGTTGTTTTTGAAATAGTCACTCAAAACTCTGTCGATCTGGGCATTCTTGGAACTCTTAACATAACTGTTGGATCTGTTGGATTTTACCTGTGAACTCTGAGTGGATCTGATCTCGCCTGTATCAGGGAACAGGGCTTTGAACAGCTTGGCGATTCCATAACCGAATAAGCCTAAGAAACCTAATGGCATCAGGACGCCAAGAAACAGGAAACCGAAACCTCCTTCAAAAATATACTCCATCAGAGACATGATGATGATAAAACCGAAAAATCCTATTCCACCTCTTCTTCTCATAACATTATTAATTATACAATAACAGGATTAGTAAACGAATGCTAAAATACTGATTACTTCACATTTACGAAATCTTTTTTTATATAATCCCATCTTTGACAGTTCAAGAAAAGTAAAATAACGGATCAGCCTTTATTTAAAAGCTTTTCCGTTATTTTTGTCTTTGTAACGATATGTAGTATATTACTTCTTTTTCTGTTCTGTTTTCTGTATTCCTGTCTTG
>JAFRJA010000028.1 GCA_017432545.1 Erysipelotrichaceae bacterium | reverse complement strand
GTATCGGATCTGATAAACACCGTCCGCTATTTCGTATATGCCGTTTTTATTCATGATACTGTTCTCTTAAAATCAGAAAGTCTACGATCATTTCCCGCCAGACGTTCCATTCGTGTTCGCCATGATATATCTTCCGGACATGATCGATTTCTTTTAATAAGACATCTTCTTTTTCAAAAATCGGCAGGAATCTGTCTGTATCGCCGATCCCGCGCATCAGAAACTTGTTCTGAGAAAGCGTTGTGATCTTTTCGGGAAGCAGATGTTCTTTATACCCGGAGATAAGATCGGACAGAAACCCGCTGAAAAGACCGACACCCTTGAAAAGATCGGGATATTCGATTGCCGTGATCGATGCCTGCATGGAACCCATTGACAATCCGGCGATATATAGATCTTTATATGGATAAGTTTTCTCAACAAACGGAAGAAGATCATCTTTCATATAATCTTTAAACCGGTAGTTCAACATCTTGATCTTGCCTTCTTCTTCTCTGTACAGCATTCCGTTGGCCATAACAACGATCAGGGGTTCGATTTTTCCTTCGGTGATCAGATTGTCGCAAATCAGATTGATCCTTCCTTCTGAAAGCCAGGAGCTTTCGTTTTCCCCAAAACCGTGCTGAAGAAACAGAACATCGTATTTCTTTGAAGGATCGTATTCCGCAGGAAGATAGACAAAGACACGCTCATTTCTTTGTGTCACGCTATTGTATAAATAATGAGATTCTACGTGTCCATGAGGAACGTCTTTCTCCGCCCAGCAGGAATCCTTGCCGATCAGATCGATGAAATTGAACGGCTGGTTGTGACCGAATCCGATCGGCAGAAACGGATCGAGAACCATATTTCCATCTGCAATCACCGTGACCGGATAGATCCCATCCGCAAGATCTGCATCCAGAAGGAAATAATCCCCTTCTTTTCGCATTTCGACAGGTTTTCTCTGAAGCATCAGAACAAGAGAATTCGCCTTTGGATAATACAGTTTTACCGTGACTTTCCCCTCTTTATTTCTGAAGTAAGGAAAATCAACCATATCCTCTGTCTTAAACTCTGTATAGTTATTCTGTTTCTGTTTTTCTATACGCGGAACGAAATCGATCGGCCGGACCGATAAAAAACTTTTATAGTCGTCGCGATTAATCATCATCCGCTTCTTTCATTGCTTCTTCGATCCGGACATTGGCTTCTTCAGAAGCAGCCTCCGCTTTTTTGATTCTTGAGACCAGAACGAAACCGATGACGTAAAGGATGATACACAGGATATGGACCGTTGAATAAGAACCGATCGAACCGATCAGAAGACCAAAGATTGTTGGCAAGACAATGGCCGCAACCGTTTTGGAAGTATTGTATAAACCGACGCTTGAGCCGAAGTGGCTTTCACCGCCAACGCTCAGCAGGATCGGAAGGACATTGATGTTGACAAACACAAAGAAGCCGTCCCAGATGAACATCGTCAGCATCAGTAACATTTCATTACCCATCGCAAGTTTCGGAAGCATGAACATCACGACATGAGCGAGAATGCAGACGATCAAACCTAACGTGACAGCAAATTTACGACCCTTTTTTCTTCCCAGGATACCTGCAGGCACCGCAAACAGTACAGCTCCGAATGTCGCAATGGCATTGATCGAACTGGCTCTGGACGCGGAGATCCCGAGTTCCTTTGTCGCAAAGAGCGAATAATAGGTTCCATAGGCATCGCTTGCCCCGGCGACACAGAACAGCAGCAGAATGACAAGCAGCAGATCCTTTCTGGTTTCTTCATCCTCACTTATTTCCTTCAGATTGAAGAGCTTTGTCTTTTCACCCTTCACAGTGCCTGTATCGTTTACCTTATCTGCTCTGTTGTCAGGCCACTTGATGCCGAAACGCATGGCACACACAAGGATCAGCGCAATGATCGAACCGTATACAAAGATCGAAGTATAATCACCGCTGTTGATCGCATCGCCAAACCCCATCTTGCCAAGCAGTCCCGCTCCCAGCAAAGCCAGGATGGCTGCAACAGCACCGGCAATATTGAAAACCGCATTGCCATCCGACTGGTACTCTTGAGGAACGATGTCAGCCATGATGGCGTGACATGGCGTTCTCCACATAAAGTAGAATATATTGAATAATACGATCGCCAGAGACATCAGAATAATGCCTGTCACACCCGGAAGTTTAGACATTGTCGGAATCAGAATGAATAAAACAGCACAGGCTGGCACGCCGATCAGAAGATAGATGAAACGCTTGCCGTATTTTGAATACGTATGGTCTGATCTCTGACCGATGATCGGAGCCATGAACAGAGCCAGAATGTTGTCGATGGACATGATAAAACCGGTAAGGCCGGATACGATCGTTGCCGATAGAACAACATTTCCGAGATTTGACAGTTTTGCGTCCAGAATGAGCGGAGCGAACTGCTGATAGATGAAATTGAAGATCTGTGCTGCACCATAACCAAAACTGGCTATGATCAGACTCGAAGTCTTATAACCCTTGTCTTTCTTTTGTTTTTTAGCCATTATTGTTTCCCCTTTAGACATAAATGTCTTCCTATAGTTTCATTTTATGGTCTAAGAAAAGAGGAATATAAGAGACAGAAATGCTTTTTCGTCTCATGGATAGCTCGAAGGATTATATAGTATTCGTATCATGTATAACGTAATTCTTTTGAATACCGTTTATAAAAGCATACTTTGTTAAACACTATGCTTGACCTTGTTCTCCTCTTTTGAGCACTGACAGGATCTGAGCTGCAACATCTTCATCAATACTATCAAAAGCTTCTTCGAATCTAAGCGCAAGGTTTCTTTTATAATTCTCCTTTCCATTGAGCAGGATCCGGATCTGGGATCTGGATTCATAGATCGCATCCTGTATTCTGCTGCGATCGTATTCCTTCAGATGATAATGATCGACAAGGATGTCCAGCCATTTGCCGGGAACCGCTCTCTTGCCTTTTTCTACTCCGGACAAACAGCTCTTTGTAACTCCCAGGACATCTGCCATATCCTTCATCGTCTGATGTCTTCTTACGCGCAGTATCCTCATTTCTTCGCCAAACGCAGTATAATTCATTCTCTGTTCCTCCTCTGTATCATCCGGTCTAATCATTCAGATACTTCTTTATCGCAGCTTCTGGGGTCATTTCTCTGAAGTTCGAATAATCTTTTCCTTTGCTGTTTTCAACGAACTCTTCTATTTCCTTTCTGTCAAAGAGCCAGTACTTGCCAAACCTCGTCCCAACAATCAGACCGTATTTCCTCAGATACCCGATCTGATGCGTTGAACAGCGCAGCAATTTCGCTACTTCCTTAGTTGTGATAATGTCTTCAAATTTCATATAGATAAGTCTCCTTTCCCTAATGCATAAAAAAGTCCTGAATTTCAGGACTTGAATATGGAACTTCTGAATTCCGTTCGTAAATGTAAACATTTATAAACTATCCCGACAAGCCGGAATTTGTCATCCTGTACTACCAATTACCCTGCGGATTCTTCTTATCCGCAGGAATTGTCACTTCGCAGGCATAGTCTTTTGTCAAGGCGTCACGTGTTCCTCTTAAACGCCAGTAGTCTTTCCAGTATTCCCACCACTTTCTTGACAACGGCTCTATTTCTTCTTCCATATATTGTCCCTTTTTTCCTACGATCTGTATTTCATCACCGCCAACGATGAAGCCGACTTCACCACACCGGGCACAGAGAATGTGTTTTGCGCTTACCAGCTTTTCTGCACCTTTGAAGTCTTTGACGGGGACATGGTTTCTGTAATCATTCAGTAATGACTCAGCCGCTGTTTTATCGTCGAATACCATTTCATATGTATCGACTTGATAAAGGATCGAATCGTCATCACGGAAATGTTCATGCCAGTTATCATCATTCAGATCATCCAGAAAGACCGCAAAGACATGGCCATAGAAGCGCACAGCCAAAACATCAGTAGTGTGTGTCTCTTCTTTGACTTTTGTTTCATCATAAAGCTGTACATCACAGAACTCCAGCTGAAGCATATCGTCACCCACATGCCAGCACCACCACGACCCCACATCAGATATGGCGTCCGCCAGTATGTTGAGCGTGTCTCTGCTTATGATAGCTTCATGGGAATCGGGCTTTGAATCGTTATAAAGTACATCTGAGAAAGGACGTCTTTCTGTATATCCCGATTCAGTATCATGGAAAGTAACGGTATCTCTATCCTCTATAAAAACAGCTTCGTCGTACATCATCTTTTCAGCGTATTCAATATCGTCATGTTCCTCTACAGAAACTATATCTGTCTCCTCATGGCCATGCGCGCGATAGTTATCGCGCAGTTTTATTGCCAGATCAGCATATTCTGGATTATAAAAAATCAACGTTCTTTTCATAGAGTCTCCCAAACAAATCCCGATTTATCGTTCTCTTTTATTTTACAAAAAAAGACTCCATATTTATGTACTTGGAGCCTTCAAGGATTAGATACTGTTCATAAATCTATACTTTAATGAACTATTTATGATTACCTTCGCTCACTTTATCGATAAACAATTTCAGGAATTCTTTTGCGTCGCTCCATCCGTTGCCGTTGTTCTCTTTTGAGAAATCATATCCGGAAATCTCTTCCAGCGCTTTGCTGCAGGCCCATTCATACAGTCCGGAGCTTTCACTCTTGTATATGATCAGAAACAGCGGTTTCATCGCTTTCTTTCCTGTAGAAACAACATTCTGATACTGTTTCGAATCCGTAACATCACTGTACCATTGCCCTGTCAGCCAGTAGTCCTTATCTCTGTTTCCCTTTTCATCGATCTCGTCACACAGATCCTGCAGCTGCTTTGCTACATACTTGAGCGTTTCCTCGTCGATGTTTTTCATCAGAAGATCTTCATCTACACCGTTTTCGTTCACTTCATCCCAGAAGACCTTTTGATCATCATTTAAGGATTCTTCATTGTCTATATTTTTTATTTCCAATTCTTCCGCCAGCCTTTCATTGCTGCATCCGATCGGCATGATCATATAGACCAATGCTAATAGAAACAACAGTACTTTCTTTGGATCCCAAAGCATTCTTTTCATATCTTCTTTATTATAGAACACGCCAGTTATTACTTAGTTGAAATCGTTATCGCTGAGTTTTATCTGTAAATCTATACCTTTATAAACATCTCGACAAATTAGAATTTGTCACATTCTTTTTCGTATATCTGCGGTGTCCTGAACTGCTCTCGGCAGCCATTCTGCACTCACATAGTCGAGAGGAATGACCAATTCTTGTATACTGTCTTCCTGATGCGGCCGTTTGATATCCTCAGGTAAATAATCCAATCCTACTTCTCGCAAGCTTAACACGCTGTCATGGATCCAACCGACAGCCTGCCCGTCGCAATAGAGGCAATAGCAGCCGAACATCTTTTTTGTTTTTACATCTAAAGTCTTAAGACCGTTCAGCCATGTCTGAACGATGCTCTCTTCTTCTAAAGCCATTTTCTTACCTCATTAAAG
>JAFRJA010000219.1 GCA_017432545.1 Erysipelotrichaceae bacterium | reverse complement strand
CCTCGCATTTTCTATCTTCGACAAATACGATTATACGGGAGTTCCCTCAATTAATAATTACAGATACAGCTATTACTGCTGCTTTATATAATCACGATACACTTATTCAGACACTTTACACAGAAATCGGGATTGAACCTTAACTTTGTCCGCATACTTCTGATAACTTGAATACAGATATTTCCTTAGTATACTCAGTATGAATTTGTTGTTGCAGTTAAGAAGGAAACCGAAAGGTTTCAAAGTCTGATACAGATCTTCAAATATCTCATCAAAAGCTTCACCATTGATCAGATGATCAGAAGCTTCATAATAGGCAATAAACAGGATAAATAGATCCATGTTGTAAGCCAGATCATTTTCCTTGCCACCCAGATCAGGTGTACCTTTCATCAGTTCAGGAAACAGTTCATGAGCTTTCTTTACGATCTCATCTTTACGATCAGGAAAATGTTTCTTCATATATCTCTGTAAGACCTTTTCAACGATTTTAAACATCGGATCCTGAAACCTCTTCTTTCTTTACCACATGAAAGTCACAGCACTCATCCCCATTGCCCAAAGTCTTGGTCCTGATCAGCTTTCCACCTTTATATTCAATAGTCGGATAATCCATAACACATATATGTGGCATCAGAAACATCAGATCTTCTGCCTGAGCGATCTTGCAGACACCACATTCGTGATGCGTCACATAGTATTCCGGAATTGAAAGATCATAGGAGAAATCAAAGACCCAGTCATTTGGATATTCTCTTTTCTTTGACCTGATCGATCCTTTGACATATTTATCGATCTCTTTGCGATCAAAACAGTTCTTGCCTTTGTAGAACTTCTTCATTGTCTCACTCTTGCATATCGCCTCGATCATGCCGTCAAAGACATCCATCGTGATCTTTTCAGGATCAGACTTATAGTAGGTAAAACCATAACACGCCAGATACACAACAGGCGTAAACATGTTGTCCTTCACTGAACCAATTGAAGGAGTCCTGTTGATCATCTGTCTGTATTCTCTTTTATGTTTTCTTCTGAAATCTCTGATATCCAGTTCAGGCAAAACTGTTTGCGTATAATCATAGACGGTTTTATTCAACAGTAATGGGAACAGATATCCCATCAGACCCATTTTCATTTTTAAATACTCCAGTGTACACTTTCAGACTGCAGATCACTCATGCGTCTGAAGGTACTGTTTTTATCCTGATACAGATCTTCCGGCCTGCCCTGTTCAATAACTTTACCCTGAGACAGAACAATGATCTTATCAGCAGCTTCGATCGTTCTCATACGATGGGCAATGACCAGTACCGTCTTTCCTGATAATAATCTTGAAAGAGCGTTCTGTACTTTAGTCTCGTTTTCAACATCCAGTGAAGCAGTCGCTTCATCCAACAGGACGATCGGTGCATCTTTCAACAAGGCTCTGGCGATCGAAATTCTCTGACGTTCACCACCGGAAAGTTTTACACCATTCTCGCCTATCGGTGTATCAAAACCCTGCGGGAGTTTCTCGATGAATTCCAGGCAGTTTGCTGCTTGCGCAGCTGCATAGACTTCTTCATCACTTGCCCCGTGTTTACCTAAACGGATGTTTTCTCTGACCGTATCATCAAACAGTACGACATCCTGGAAGACCATGGAATAATCACTTAGAAGTATTTCAGGATCGACAGTTGAAATATCGATACCACCGACTTCGATCTTGCCCGAATCAACATCCCATAACCTCGCGGCCAGACGGGCACAAGTCGACTTGCCTGAGCCGGAAGGTCCGACTAAAGCAGTAACTTCACCTTCTTTAGCAACAAAACTTACATCATGTAAGACTTCCTTATCATCATAGGTAAAACAGACATTCTTGAATTCGATATCATGATTTTTAGGTTTGAAACTGTCTGTACCTTCAGCGGTTGGTGTATCATATATTTCATTCAGACGATTCGCACTTACCTGAGATACCAGCATCTCGGCGATCAGTGCCAGCGCCTGATCAAACGGTGCATAGATACGACAGATGATGATCATGAACAGATACAGCAACATGAAATCGATCTGGCCATTCATGATCAGTTTAACAGCTGTAAAGATCGTCGTTGCGACACCAAGTCTCATGATGACACTGGCTCCATTGACAAATAATCCCGTTACCAGTTCGCCTTTACGCATGATCTTTTCATGCTGATCAATTTTATTGTTCAGATCCTCAAGATATTTCTCTTCCTGATTTGTGGCTTTTATTTCACGGACATTTTCGATAGCTTCCTGAATACCATCCGCAACTTTTACGGCTGCTGCCTTATTGATCAGCGAATTTCTCTTCTGGATATCAGCTCCGCCAAATAACAGAATGAAAGCTACCGGTACACCCCACAGGCATGATAGAGCCAGACGCCAGTTATAACGGAACAATATCACCGCAATGATCGCAGTTGAGATATAGGCACCATTAAGATAACTCAAACAGTGTGACCAGACATGTTCAAGACGGTTGACATCGCCCATGATCGTTTCTGTCAGATCCGCAAGATCTCTTTTTCCAAAATAGCCCAAAGGCAGTTTTCTGAGTCTTTCCGCAATCGAGATACGCAGATCCCTTACTTCACCATATACCAGTCCATAAGTTGATTTGTACTGTTCCAGGTGAGTTAAGAAAGAAACGATTAAAAATATGATTACTGCAACTATATAAACCAAAGCTTTAGGCAATCCTGCTTTTTCAATGATCACTGCCATATAGGATCCCATCAGCATGTACAAAATACCGGCACCGGCCATGACAATCAGGTTGACGATCACGGTCCAGAAGGCACCCTTTTTGACGTTTTTCAGGCCTTGATCAGACAAGGCGTATTTTCTTTTGAATTCTTCACTGAACATCTTAACGGACCTCCTTTTGAGACTTTATTCTCCAGCTGACCGCTTCATTGTAGTCGGCCCACATCGCTGCATATTTGCCTTTCCTATTGAGCAGCTGTTCATGACTTCCTTCTTCAATGATCTTTCCATCATCAAGAACGATGATCCTGTCTGCTGAAACAACTGTCGAAAGACGATGAGCGATCATGATGACTGTCTTGCCTTCGGTGAGTTTCTTGAAAGCTTTCTGAATCAATACTTCATTTTCCGGATCCGCAAAAGCCGTAGCCTCATCGAGTACGACGATCGGGGCATCCTTTAAGATCGCCCTGGCTAAGGCAATACGCTGCTGTTCACCACCGGAAAGATAAGTTCCTTTAAAACCGATGATCGTATTTATACCATCGGACAGTTTTTCGATTATGTCATCACATTGTGCCGCATGAAGCGCTTTTTCAACTTCTTCTATAGAAGCATCAGGTCTGGCAGCTCTGACATTGTCTAAGATGCTCGCCTTGAAAAGACGATCATTCTGAAAGACGAAAGCGACCTGATCCATCAGTACACGCGGATCGATATCTCCGACATCGACTTCGCCTACTTCAACACTTCCTTCGTCAACATCCCAGAAACGCGGAATGAGACTGGCAGCTGTAGTCTTGCCACCACCGGATGGACCGACCAGAGCGATCGTCTCTCCCGGTTCAACTCTGAATGATATATGATCCAGTGCCTTATGATCAGATCCTTCATAGGAAAAACTGACTTCCTTGAATTCGACACTGTTGTCTTTAGGAATTTTGGGATCATCAGTGACTTTCAATACCGGTGCACCCATGACTGTGTTGATCCTGCCCATAGCCGTATCAGCCTGCATCATCCCGGATGCCGCAAATAAGATCCTGGCTAAAGCCGTCGAGATGACAGCTGAGAAGACTGCATAGAAAGCGAAGTTGGTCACAAACTGCAAGAAGTTTCCGGAAGCCAAAGCTGATCCCGAGATCAGAAGAGCTACCGGTACCAGGAAGATGAAAGCACCTTCGGTAAAGGTAAGGTTGATAGCCTGCGGTGTTTTACAAATGTCACCCTGATAATGTTCAGCTTTAGCGCTGTAATCATTGATCGCTTTTTCAAAAGCCTTGAAAGAATAAACGGTCTGCTGGAAGATCTTGACGACCGGTATACCTCTTACATATTCGGTACCGGACTTGGACATGACATCCTGCGCTTCCTGATATTCCGCCATGAGTTTGGCGTTCTTGCCACCCATCATTGAAAACATTGCTCCAAAAGAAACAACAACAGATAACAGACAGGCTAAACCCATGCGCCAGTCAAACACCAGCATGAGTATCAGTGTCGTAATAAACATCGAAGCTGTTCCGACGATATCTGCCAGATTATGAGCCAGCAATGTCTCTGTATCACCGGCTCCACCATCCAGTTTGTTTCTTAAAAGTCCTGAAGCATGGGAATCAAAGAAACCAAGTGGAGTCTTCATCAGATGAGCGACACCCTGCTTCCTGATATTGGAAGCTGTCCTGAAAGCGGCCAGATGTGTACACATCAGCGCGAAGAAATAGATAACGATCCCGCCGAAAGCGGAAATGAAAGCCATCCAGCCATATCTGCTTATATTGGTTGCCTCAGTCCAGTTGGGAGCGACCGCGATCAGATCTCTTAAGACCAGCCATATGCATATATACGGAAGCATACCGGCAACCATCGCGATCGCCGAAAGAAACAGTCCTAAAAAAGTCAGACCTTTAAAGTTTCCTGCATAATCAAGTAAAAGTGAAAGATTGCTTTGTTTTTTCTTTTCCATCATATCCTCCATCTATCCATGCTTTTTTATCAATGAAGAACCAGGGAAGAAACATGGTATACAACAAACGACAGCAATAAAGCCGTACCTATATAGAACAAGGCAACTCTGGCTGTCCATTTGAAAGAATGTGATTCTCTGTAAGTAGTAAACAGGGCCATGACACAAGGAATATTGAATGTGCAGGCAAAGATGAAAGCGAGAGCTTCAGGCTTCGAAACAACCGAAGTCATCGACGCCGCCAGCAATGATGTATCAACTGCTGCCTTATTGGCATTGAAGGTAATATCCATGACATTGCCCTGTCCCACAAACAAAGCATTAAGAACACCAAGTACGGCTTCTTTGGCAAATGCTGAACTCAAGAAAGCTACAAAAGTCCGCCAGCCCAGTCCAAAGATCCTGGTCACCGGTTCGATGACCGTACCGACTTTATAGAGCAATGAATCCTCAACATTACCTGTAGAAGTGTATGAGAAGACCCAGAAGATCAAAGAGATCAGCAAGACTGTTCGCAGCGCTCTTTTGAAGATATCGAAAGCCTTATAGAAAGCTTCTTTGATGATATGTTTCCAGTGGGCCTTATGATAAGGCGGAAGCTCCATGATCATACCGGTCCTGCTTTCGATCGGTGCCAGAGTGTTACCAAACACTTTGGAAACGACCCGCATCATGAAGAATACATAAGCCATGATACCGATGCAAACCAGTATCGTGCCCCAGGCCGGGAAAAACATTGATGATACGACCGGTGCCACAGACCAGATCGAACCGCACGGTACAGCCCAGACGATCGCCATCGCCAGCATCTTCTGTCCCCAGTTGTCCATGACTCTGGTACCGGAAGCACCACCGATCGTACAGCCAAGGCCCATCAGCATCGGCGCAACAGCTTTACCCTGCAGGCCAAGCTTGGATAAGACATTATCAAACTGATAAGCCGTTCTGGCTAAGAAACCGACTTCCTCTAAAAAACCGAAGACAATATTTACACCGAAGACGAAAGCCGCCATCGATAAGGCAAAATACAAAGTATTAGGAATAAGTAAAGAGAAGATAGAAACTAACCACGGATGAACATTGAAACTGTTCAGGAAATCAGCGATCGGTTTATTCAGAAGTCCGGGCAACATTGAACCGATGCCCATGAACGGAATACAGATCATCATCGCCATCAGGAAACCTAAGAATACTATCGCTATACAGACGATCTTGCCTTTAACTGGTGAAAGAAGTATCTTATCCCATTTATGTAAAACATAATGTCTGTCATTATTTTCCGTAACACCATTCAACATCTTTTCGATCCAGACATATTTGGCATTGACTGCTTCTTTAACATTCTTGTCATCAGCTTTTTCCGGAACAGAACTGAGCTTATGAGGATCTGCCAATTCCTTAACAAACAGATCCTTCAGTTTGTCATAATCCTTGTCTTCAGCCGCCGTAAAAGGAAGTACCGGGATACCGAGATTCTTATTCAGCTTGTCCGCATCGATCTTCTTACCCTGCAAATCTGCAACATCCATCATATTAAGCAGAAGCACGGCTGGTGTATCCAAAGCTGCAAATTCCGCCAACATATACATACTTCTTTCAAGCTGTGAAGCATCGACCAAAACACAGACCAGATCTGCTTCACCATTCTTTATATAGTTTTCAGTAATGATCTCTTCATCAGAATTACCGGATAAAGAATAGCTGCCCGGCAGATCTGTCAGAGTATATTCGACATTTTTCCAGATATAAGATCCATCTTTCTTCTCTACGGTCTTGCCTGGCCAGTTGCCGACGTGCTGACGGGAAAGCGTCAGTGCATTGAATACCGTTGATTTTCCTGAATTAGGTTGTCCCAGTAATGCGATCCTGTTCATGCCTTCACCTCCACTTCGATCTTTTCACAGTCTTTCCTGTTCATCGCCAGTAGTGTTTCTCGAACATAGATCAGAACCGGCATCTTTCTATCGTTTTTGACGACTTCAAAAGAAACACCTTCATTCATACCGATCGAAGTGATCCTTTTGATAAAACGCTCATCCGATCCAAGTGATACGACTCTTGCGTTAGTATCGGCTTTCAGTTCACTCAATTTCATTTCTTCTCTCCCTTGTTTTTCATAAAAACCGCACAATGCGGACATGACCCACTGCAGGATGAACAGCCACAGCTGCATTTTCCTGATCTTCTTTCTCTGATAAGACTCCTGAAAGCCAAGACAACGATCAGTAAAACGATTATCCCCGTGATCAATGTTGCCAGATTCATAACTGTTCCTCCTTCATGAGTTAGCTTTAGCTAACTAACAGAGTATTTATTAACCTCACTTTTTCAGTGAGGTCAGACTTAATACCTGTAGTTAGTTTTAACTAACTTATATCATACTCTATTTGTATTCTTTTTTCCATAATAAATAAGAGGACCGACATTTCAATCCTCTGATTCAAATTGTATTTTATTATTTCTATCTTCTGTGGACCAGGTATTTCATTACAAACAGTAATATAACCATTAATGACAGGAATCCACCATAGACCATCAGGGTCATCAGTTTTGAACTGCCATATGTGGCTCCTGAAACATTTCCCGGATTAAAACCACCCATATCCGGCATATTGCCGCCGCCGAAGTCAAATCCACCTTCAGGCATATTGTTAGGATCAAAGTCAGGCATCTCACCACCAAAGAAATTTCCAAAGTCAGAGAAGGAGAAATCATCAGAATCCGATGAATCATCTGATTCACCCTTCTTCTTGTCTTTACGGTTATCCGCAAAACCACCCATATTGAACTGGCCCATAGCCTTGACATCGATATGTGAAGCATCAACGAAATTTGATGAATCTTGACGCTGTCCGGCATCAGTCGAAGGGATAGTACCTTCAAGCTGACCTTTGATACTGTCGGCTCTGAGGTTCAATGTTTCATATAACAACTTAGCTGCAGTATCATACTCTTCATAATCATATAAGGCATTCGGATCAGTTTCGACCAGTTCATCAATCTGACTTCTGATGCGGTTATAAGTTTCATCGAATCTGCCGCCTTTGACATATTCATCGACCAGCTGCTGCAGATACTCGTGATACTTAGCCAGATACTCTTCATTCTCAAACAGACCGTCAAAGAAATGCGTTGAGGAGAACGGTGTATCGATCGGATCATTGACCATTTCAGTCGCATCGCCATTGCTGCCCATCGACATGCCACCAAGAGACAGGTTATAGTCCCATGGCAGAATGTTGAGCTGACCATCATATTCATACAGATAATAGTTCTCTTATATAAGACACCAGGACTCTAGGTCTTAACCTCTGATATTTCATCTTGGCATACAGTTCTCTGACCAGTTCTTCAGGATGGTCCTTCATAAATTCAATATCCCCGTCCATGATCTTTCGGAATTCTTTTTCCGTAAGGACCGCGTCATACTTCAGACACAGATTGTTGTCTTTGATCTTCTTTTCCAAAGTAATGAAAGAGAAATCATCATTGTAATAACGGATACGGAACTTTTCACGTTTTCCGATGCCATCGATCTTTTCCCGCAGTGCCTTATCATCACTGTTGTCAAAATAGGCACTCCGGGTCTGATACAATCCGCTTTTTGAAACGTGCGGATCAACAGACATCATGGTTCTTAGGCGCTGTCTTACAGCTAGATATTCAGCATAGGGAATGACATATTTCAGCTCGTGCCGATAATGTTTTTCCTGTTCCATCGCACTTCCTCCTTTAAAAATCACATGTTTTTAATAAAAATCTATTGTGAACTTTATCCGAATTCCTATAAAAAAGGACCTGTTTTTCAGATCCTTATCTCTCTTTTACTGTTTCATCACTTTTTCAAAACGGAACATTCCATCAGGAAACTGATCATCTATCATTTCTTCTTCTGTGTCCGGGTCTTTCGGATCAGGATGATGGGAATTGAAGAATTCAACAATATGGAAACCACAGCGGTTGACATAGAAATGGATATTTCTGGTCTCAAAGTAAGGTGTTATTGTTTCCCATACCTTTACATTAGGATACATCCTTTCCACTTCGCACCAAGCCGCATAACCTATACCCTTAGAGTGCACATCCGGATTGACAAATAAAATCTCCAGATCACCTCTGTCTTCATCAACTGAAACAATGACACCACCCACATTCTTTCCTTCATGATCGATCCTGTAGGCATCTGCTAAATCGATAGACTGTTCGATCGTATCCCTGGAAATGATCTGATCATCCTCTTCAAAATGATCATCCCGCATACCGAATTCTTCCGTGGCCCCATATTTAAAAGCCCATTGATTGTCCTTTATGAACTGTTCTCTGTCTTCATCTTTTAACGGAACCAGTTTTACTTCTGTCTTTTTCATCTTTTAACCTTCTATCGTGCCGGAGAAAATAAAAACCCGGCAAATAACCGAGCTCACTCGACACCTTATCTGATAGGCGGCCTGCAAACATACCTGTTTACGATCCCCTGTGCTACGGCACACTATCCTCCGGTGACCTATATTACTGTTGTTATTCTACAACAAACTCCACCGCTATACAAAATTATCTGATCAGCTCTCCCTCAAAATACTGTTCCTGAAAATGAATGGCCTTCAGTATTTCTTCATCAGAATAATCATAACCATTCAGTGATACGATCCATTTATCCTCCACATCATTAAAGCGATGATAAACAGCGATGACCTTTCCTTCAAATGCCTTAAGCGGTTTATCTGCTCCTAAAATATAGACGTCCTGAAATTCCCCATCAGCTGCGATCACTCCTTCTGCATATCCGTAATTGAGCGGATAGATCAGATCCGGATTATCAGGATGAGAACTTCCTGGCGGGCGATCGATAATACCACTTACCGTTTTACCGATAATGTTTCTTATTTTGTTTTCTTCTTTAGTCATCATAACGAATCACTGGTGAAGTCGAACAATGTATCGATCCCGCAAAACTGCGTGTACCTGAGAAATCAAGATAATCTCTCATGTCTTCTTAAGAAATCAAAATAGGCATTAGAAGCCCTGTTCCAGCCTTCATCTTCTACAAACGTATCATCAGTTCTCAGATTTGGTATCATCTTCTTTCCGTCATTCGGACATACAGGCAGCAGATCACGAGGAACCGTCATCTTCAGATGTCTATTCTCAGGAACCTGATAGACGTTGTTCTCGTCTTTCACAAACCCCTGGCCTTCCATCATCCTCATGATAGGATCCTCGTTGTCACAAGTCTTTCTAGCTGCAGGTTCTACGCTTTGCAGCAGTCCGTAATCTCCCTGGGTATAAAACAGTTTTCAGCCTGTGGACGACGATTTGAGAATTCATCAATTGTATTTATTTCATTCAAGGAAACAATCCCATTTTCCTTGATCCTTTCTTTGAGATAATCATCCTGGATCCGCTGGGTTTCCTTATCCATATCAGCAGGCATGCGTACATTCATCAAAGTAACGAAGAACCTTTCTTTTTTCTTCAGTGCTGTTTCCCATGCTGAGATTCTTATATCTGATGGATTCCTTCTTCAGACTGTCAATCAGATAATCAAGTCTTTCGTTCTGATTCATTAATACCCGCCTTTCATCTTCAATTATATAAAAACAACGATTAAAATCTGATTCAATACTCAATAAAAAACCAGCTTAATCATAGAATAAAGAAAAAAGAATCTATTAACTAAAATAGATTCTTGGAAAATCTCTGGTGCCTTAGGGGCTATGAATACAAACCACCTGCCTTTTTCAGCCTGTTATATACGACCTTAAAAGAGATATTGCTTATCTAAGTGCATAATAACATGAAATCAGTTAATTTCAATATACTCAGGTATCAGTTTTTGTCATTCAGAAAGCGTTCGTAAATGTCCTTACAAAATATTTTCGAACGCCCCCCGAAGGGTCATAGAGGTATTGCTCGAAAACCTGTTTCATATTATTCGTGTATATGTATCTCTGTTCCCACATCGACGACATCATAGAGCTGTCTGATTTTATCGATCGGCATATTGATGCATTCAAGCGTCGGATTGGTTTTCCATTCATCACCGCCGAACTCGGTACGCCATGAAGCGTCATGAAAGCCAATCATATGCCCTCCTGTTTCGTTATCGAAACCTATCCAGTAATCAACATGTTTTTCATAATCTTCACCTGTCAATGTGGCGTCTGTAGTCTTGTACAGTACATAATATGTGCCATAAGGAATGATGTCGGTACTTTCATTGCCGGTTACGATGTCCGAGGTGAAGATCAGTTCATCATTCTCGTAATAATACAGTTTCTGTTCCTGATAGGAAACCTCTATCAGCCTGCTGCTGTCAACCTCAACTGGTTCTGAAGGTATTGCGTCTTTCGGATCGCTTTCATAATCATTTCCGACCTTTTCGCTTTCCTTTATCTCCGATCCGACTTTCATATCGGGATGCAGATTTATGACATGTCCTCTTTCAAGAACAAAAAGCAATAATACAAAGCCTGTGAATCCCAGCAGACCGGCAAGTATTTTTAAACTTGCGCTTAGCGTTTTCCTGGTCTGTTTCTCTCTTTTCTCTTCTAAAAACTGATATATCCTTTCCATATCTTCCTGACCTAAATGGGTCGGTTTCCCAAGACGTATTTCATTCTCGGAAACACCTAGCGCATCAGCAACATATCTGACATACTTTTCATCAATTGATTTGGTTTTGCAGTTGTACCATTTATTAACGATGGAAGGATCAAGATAATCATAGTTGCCATCGTTTTCCATGGACTTGAGAATCAAACCATGAAGTTGCTTATAATCAATTCCGCGATCATCGCAAAGTTCCCTGACATGTTTTGTGCTGTTTGCCATTTCGCCTCCTTCCATGTTTTGAATATATCGGTTTTCATGAAGAAATTCATTGCACGGCGTGCAAAATCAAATAATCAACCAATATGGTATTGCCTTCCGCTAGGCTTTTTCAAGACTGTTCTTGTCCAAAAGGAAATCCTCCAGATTCACGTTGTAGATTCCGTCTTCATCATAGTACGGAGCGATGTTGTCTGCCGTGACGATGATCTTGGTAAAGGAGTCCTTGATCTGCTTCAGCGATCTGGATTCCTGTTCTCTTTTCCCTTCCGCTTCCAGAGAGAAAGCGGACTGGATGTAATACACCTTGTTTCCGTCTCTTACGACAAAATCTACTTCAAGGGTCTTCCTGACAGGATTTCCTTCCCTGTTTCTTTCAACGATATCCAGCGTTCCCACATCGACGGAGTATCCTCTGGAAACAAGTTCGTTGTAGATGATGTTCTCCATGATGTGGATCTGTTCGCTCTGCCTGAAGTTGACCCTGGCGTTTCGAAGTCCGATATCCGTGAAATAGTATTTCTTGTCGGCGCTGAGATACTTCTTTCCTTTCAGATCGAACCGGTTGGCGACCCGGATGAGGAATGCATCCTCAAAGTATTTCAGATAGGCATCGATCGTATTATGAGTGATATTGACGTGTTGTTCTGACTTGAACGTCTTCTCCAGCTTGCTGGGATTGGTCTGTCCGCCGATATTGGAAGCGATGACACCCAGCAGATCGCTGATCACCTTTTCATCGTTTCTGATCCTGTTTCTTTCGATGATGTCCCTGATGTATGTTTCCGCAAACAGATTCTGCAGATAATCCGCTTTCTCCTTGTGCGTTTTCAATAGAAGCGTCCTTGGAAGGCCTCCGTAGGTCGCGTATTCTCTGAAGCGTTCCATCCTGTCTCCGTCATATACTTCAGAGAACTCCTTATAGGTCAAAGGTTCCAGATGGATCTCATCTCCTCTGTCTCTGAATTCCGTAACCACATCCTTTGAAAGCATCTTTGAATTGCTTCCGGTGACATAGACATCCAGATTGTCGATCTTGATCAGTCCAAGCAGCACATCAACAAAACCGATCCTGTCTCCTTCCAGATAGGGGTTATCGATCTCCTTCACGTTCTGGATCTCATCGATCAGAACATAATACTGTTCCTCATCTTCAATCCTGCTTCGGACATACCGATCAAGTTCAAGCGGATTGCGGTATCTGGCATTGATACTGTCATCTAGAGCGATTTCAATGATATGGTTTCTGCTGATACCGTTTTGAAGCAGATATACATAGAACAGATTGAACAGAAAGTATGATTTGCCTACTCTTCGTATGCCGGTGATGATTTTTACCCTTCCGTTATGCATATGGGATATCAGCTGCTGCAGATAATTGTCTCTTTTTATTTCCATTTTTAACTATCTCCTTATTCTGTTACATATTTCGTTTATATTATACTACATATACACATATATGTAATCTATTTATGTTCATTCTAATGTTTTTAGTTTATTATATGTATCTTTTTATGCCCAAATACAAAAAAGAATCTATTCACTTGAAACAGATTCTTGGAAAACTTTTGGTGCTTTAGGGGCTTTTTCCCCAAACTTTTTACCTGATAAACGATAAGAAAATGCTTGCTTAATCTATGATCTCATCTTTTCACAGTTTTACCTTTTTCAAGATGATAACCGTTAAATAAAGATGATCAAGATAGTAGTCCATCCTAGTGTTGAGCTCATCAAGAGGCTACGGTGAGTACGTTTGTAAGTAAGATATCTCTTATCTTTAGTTTAAAGTATTTGATTGTATATTCAATTACTAACTGATTTAATTCATGTTTTCTTTAACATTTTTCGGATCTGCTCCTCCCAACAATAATCCTTCCCAGATCCATAAACAGAATCATGACCGCAATATAATCTGAAAGGAAGAATAGCAACGGTTCGGATAAATCATAAAACACAAAAAACGTCTTTAGAAACAGATATTCTGTGAATCCTCTTTTAAAGAAAGCATAGTTCCCATAAAACGATATGATCGTTAACAGAGCCATAACAGCTTTATATGACCTGTCATTTCGATATTTCAGTTTTGTAAGTGGGATGTTGAGATGGGTTCCCGCATGAAGATTCATCAGTACAAAAGACCAGTACCCGCACAATAGATGGATCTGCCTGAATAGTGCTGAACCATCCATTTGAATAAAAGTAAAAAGATGCTTGGAGATTAATATGCCGCTTAAAGGCTGAAGGATCATCAGGATCGACAAAACAAGGACGATAAAAGTCCTTATCGCCCTGTTAAGTGTATATTTCCCTTTGAACAGATTCTTGTACCAGTTCAGGTTAAGGATATGATGAAGCACGAACAGTATCATCATGATGATCCCGATCACCTCATGAAACAGTTCGCCGATCAAAGAATAAGCCATGAGTAAAGGAAGGATCAGAGTCATGGCGATATCGATGATCATCCTTGTCTTTTTCATATCAATATCCCAGTTTCTCTATCCAGGCATCTACCTTGGATCTGACACTATCCTGATCGTTTTGTGCATCCTTACCTCTGATCGCCAGACCTTCAAGGACATCTGAATCCTTACAGGCAGCCTGCAGTTTCTTATCAAAACCGGACAGACCGCTTCCTTCGTGGGTATTGAAAGGGATCAGCGTCTTTCCTGAAAGATCGTTGTTTTCAAAGAAGGTATACATGATCATCGGCCAGTCGCCCCACCATACCGGAGCGCCGATGAAGATCACATCATGATCACTCAGATCGATGCTTCCCTGATAGGCAGGTCTTGCGTTCTCGTTCTGTTCTTTCTTGGCGACATCGGTCAGCTCAGAATAGGTATAAGGATAATAGTCCGTTTCCGGCAAGATCTCAAACAGATCAGCTCCTGTTTTCTCACTTATCATTTCCGCAACGATGGCCGTATTGCCCTTGTCGATCACACCGACATTGTACTGTTCACCGGTCCGTGAGAAGAAGACGACAAGGATCTTTTTATCAGTCTGCTCCTGCGTTTCCGAAACTGTTTCTTCTGCAGGCCCAGTTTCTTTCTGTATGTCCTGTGTTGTTTCTGCCTTATTTCCCGAACAGCCGCTTATGGTCATAAACATAAAGATGACCAGCAATGATAAAAGTATTCTTTTGTATTTCATCAGAAACCTCCCAGTCCGCGATGACCATATACCTTGTATGAATTGAGTTCCCTTTCCAGCATAACAAATTCTTCATCCGATAAAACGACTTGCGAAGCATTCAGGTTCTCAATGATCCGTTCCTTATTCTTGGAACCGGGGATCGGAACGACATTAGGATACTTGTGCAGCATCCAGGCCAATGAGATCTGAGCCGGTGTCGCATTCTTTTCTTCTGCGATCCTTTTCAGCATCTCCACGATCGGCTGATTGCCTTCGATATTTCTTCTGCTGAGCTGAGGGACCCAGTTGCGGACATCATCATTCCTTTCGAATTGCGTATCTACCGTGATCTTCCCGGAAAGCAGACCACTGGCGATCGGTGAGAATGGCACAAAACCGATATCATGTTCAATACAATAAGGGATAATACTTTCTTCGCTGTCTCTTTCCACCATCGAGTAGATGTTCTGTACAGCTGTCAGAGGCGTCACTTTCTGTGCTCTGTCGATGATATCGACGTCGACCTGCGACAGACCCCATCCTTTGATCAACCCTTCATCAATCAGTCTTCCCATCGCTTCGGCAACTTCTTCTACTGGAACGCTTCCCATCCTATGCAGATAATAGATATCGACATGATCTGTCTTAAGACGGTCTAGAGAACCTTCAAGATGTCTTCTTATGGAACGATAGGTGTCGGAAAACAGACCGCGATCCAGGAAAAGTTTTGTGGCGATGACCACATCATCCCTGACATCCTTCAAAGCCTTGCCGACGATCTTTTCATTGTGACCGATCCCGGCAAGATTGGGAGAATAGACCTCAGCCGTATCAAAGAAGGTGCAGCCATGTTTATAGGCATTTCGTATCGCCTCGATACTGTAAGATTCCTCGGGGATCTTGCCATAACCGTGAGAAAAGGCCATGCAGCCCATTCCCACTTCAGAAACTTCAATGTCTTTCAGTTTTCTTTTTTTCATTATTCTTTCTCAAACTCCGGTCTCCATGAGGCGAAACCGGCCAAGGCTGCCTCGTTTCTCTCATAATACCGTTTCCCCTTGTTCAATTCAGCGATCCTGCCCATTTCTTCCTCAGTAAGCGTGAAATCGAAGATGTCGAAGTTGTCTCTGATATGATCGACATTCCTGCTTCCGGGGATGACCGTAAAGCCCATCTGTGTATGCCATCTCAGAATGATCTGGGCATTCGATTTCTTATATTTTTCAGCCAGTTCGCTGAAAATCGATTCATTGATCAAAGAACGATCACCATGTCCCAACGGATACCAGGCCATAAGTCTGATCCCATATTTATCAAGCGTCTTTCTTAATTCGTCCTGGGCAAAATAAGGATGCGCTTCGACCTGCATGAACTGCGGTACGATCTCCCACTCATTCTGCAGCTTTTCGATGAATTCTCCCTCGAAATTGGAGATGCCGATCGCCTTGACTTTGCCTTCCTTATATGCCTTTTCCAGCTGCCGGTATCCAGCCAGCCAGTTTCCGGCAGGCTGATGGATATAAAGCAGATCGATGTAATCCGTTCCCAGTCTTTCCAGGGTCTCATCTACCGCATTTTCATTTTCATATTCACTCGGCCACAGTTTGGTCGACAAGAAGATCTCTTCTCTTGCAACACCGGATTCTTTCATTCCTCTTCCGACTGCTCTTTCGTTGACGTAGGCATTGGCTGTATCGATCAGACGGTAGCCCATCTTCAATGCTTCCCTGACGCTGTTTCGGGCATCTTCAGGTCCTAACATGAAAGTTCCGATGCCTACCAAGGGACATTTTAAACCATTATTCAATACTGTATTTTCCATTACTCTTCTCCTTCTTTTTTTATGACATCTATGATCTCGCCGATATATTCAAAGTGCGGCGGAAACCGATCGTTATAGATATGCTGATAATCTTCATGCATGTTTTCTTTCATAAACTGATGCGTATAGATCTTCTTGCACAGAAAGGTATACTTTGCCTGTCTGAAGGTAACTGATCTTCCGAACTGCTCAGGAGTCAGACAACTCAAGGCAACTTTGTCAATGTCTCTTTTGGATTTTGTTCCCAGCAGCAGAAGATCATCGCGGTATTTTTCATCATAGAAACTGACCGTAAAATACTCGTTGTTCATCAGGTAATCATTGGTGTATCGGGTTGGATTGATATAGACGGTCACGATGGGTCTTCCCTTATTGATCCCTCCCCAGATATCGCCCAAAGAACCCCAGCCGATCGTACAGGTATCGAAATCATCCAGATCTCCTGCGCTGACAAGAGCCCAGTCCTTATTGAACATTCTGAAGATATAGTAGGATTCTTTTTCCAGGTCGATCATGATTTCCTCCTAATGCAGTTTATATGCGCCAGTCCTGATCGAAGCAATGACGCCGCCATCGATCAGCAGGTCTGATCCTGTGATGAATTTCGCGTGCTCGCCTAAGAGGAAAGCTCCGGCTTCCGCGATCTCGTCGATCGAACCGGTACGCATCACAGCCGAATTGTCGATCATGTTCTGATAGGTCGTTCCCGGACCATTGAACTCATCATAAGCAAGCGGAGTGACGATGATACCCGGAGAAATGGAATTGATCCTCGCACCGGCTTTCTTCCAGGAACCGGCAGCCGCCTTCATCACCTGCAGATGGTTGACTCTCTTGGCGATCATATAAGCCAGTCCTGAATTCTGATAAGCCGTTTCCTTAATGAACTTCAGATCACTCAGGCGATCCTTATCCGTATTCAGGATCTCCTGTTCGATCTCATAAGGAATCGGATACATATACCCTGTCTGACTGGAGATGATCAGACCGGCTCCGCCTCTTGCCATGACTTTTCCAAACGTTTCGATCGCATGACCTGTTGCGACCATATCCAGTTTCAGGATGTGTTCTGGACTTGCCTGAGAAGGAGAAGCACCGGCGGTATGGATATAGTATTTTACTGTACCAAGGCTTTCTGCCATTCTGGCAAATTCTTCAACAGATTTTTTATCCGTTGCATCGACGATACAAGTCTCAACATCATAACCCGAATATTTCAGATCATCCGATGCCTTCTTCAGATTGCTTTCACTGATATCTCCCAGAAGGACCTTTCTTCCCGAGGCAAACCTTCTGACGATCGCCGTTCCCATCGCACCGGCTCCCAGCAGTATGATCACTTCCTTATTTTCATTTCTGTCAAAAATCATTTCTCCTACTCCTTCTAATAATCTGCAAATCTCTCGTTTCTATCTAATGTACTCATCTGTACCATCTCATCCTCAGACAGTTCAAAGTCCCAGACGTCGTAATCTTCAATGATATGCTGCTCATTGGAGGAACCGGGAATGCAGATATTTCCTGCCTGCAGATGCCAGCGGATGATGACCTGGGCCGATGACTTATCGTGCGCATTGGCGATCTTCATGATCGTTTCGTCATTGAACAGGATCTGCGTGTTTCCTCTTCCTCCCAGCGGAAACCAGCTCTCCAGTACAGTCCCGTATCGTGCGATATATTCTTTCATTTCTGTGCTCTGATGATAAGGATGCGTCTCATTCTGCAACAATGCCGGCAGAATAGTCGTCTCGATGACCAGCCTATCAAAATCATCCGGTTCGTAGTAATTGGACAATCCGATCGAATGCAGTCTTCCGTCTTTGACTGCCTCTTCCATCGCCTTGTAGGCCTTTACATCATTACGCGGTTGGCTGTGGTGAAGGATCATCAGATCGATATAATCGACACCCAGCTTTCTTAATGAAGCATCGATCGCTTCATCGGGCCTGTCAAAATCAGAAGTCCACATCTTCGTCGTGATGAACACTTCATCACGGCTCACAATCCCTTCATCGATCGCCCTTTGAAGTCCTCTTCCTACCGCTTCTTCATTGCCATAGATCCTGGCCGTATCGATCAGCCTGAAACCATATTTCAAAGCCCAGTATGTAGAATTCTCTGCCTGATCGTCTGACAAAGAAAACATTCCCAGACCAAGTATCGGCATCTCATAGCCGCTGTTCAAGGTCACGGTCTTATGATCAAAATCGAATACGGGATATCCTTCAACAGTGTCAGACTCTGTTGAAATCTCTGCGTCACCCTTGTAGTCGGTAACATCAGTCACAGATTCGGATTCAGACAGAACGATTTCCGCTTCCTGTGTGGAGACTGCTTCTGTATGTCCACATCCGGCAAGTAGCAGACAAGCCAGCATAATTGTTATAAAGTACTTTTTCATTGTTTTATCCGTTGACCATGATCCATGATCCATTCCTTTTCTCATAGTGATGTGTTCCTTTGATCCGGTAAGTGCCTCTTGCCCCATAGGCATTGGCATTCAGGATCGATGTATACTCAATAGATCCTCTATCGCCATCGATGATAATCTTCGGATCAGCGATCCCTATCGTATAGTAATTCAGCCTTCCGTCGGCGATATCCGCGAAATACTCTTCTCTGCTCTGTTTCATTCCGCTCATATGGACAAACATCATATCTTCTGACACGATCTGACGCATCACATTCAGATCGGCATCACACATTGCCTGGCAATATCTTGCCTGGGTATTCAAGAGATCTTTTTCTTCATCGTTCAGTGCCTCGATATCGATCCCTGTGATCTTCACATCTGTGTATTCATTCTCTTTCATAGGCAAATCCTTTCCCACGCATCCGTAAAGCATGATCACTATAAGCAAAATAAGAGATATCTTACGCAAAGGCTTCGATCACCTTCTGCAAAGCTTCCTTCTCTTCCGGCAAGGCACCTTTCATCAGTTCTACAGGATCACCATATCTTTCCTTAACGGAGCCATAGATGATATCCTGCCAGCCGTCCTTTGTATGCATGCCGACCCGATTGTTGTACAGACCGATATAGTGTCTGATCGCTTTGTTGTCGGACTCAAGTCTGATCGGTCTATTTTCATACATGTCTTCAGCGATCTTTTCTAGGACAGCAGTCTCATCGTCATTCAGCGGAACAAATCCTCCCATGTAAGAAACATTGTCTTTCATCTGTCCGATAGAACTCATTCCTGACAGAACAACGAACACGCCGGGCTTGCTGGCGGCATAACGGATGGCCCAGGATGCCGCAGACATATGCGGATCGAGCTGTTTCAGTCTTGTTTCATATCTTTCATCCATCTTTGCCAGGACACCGCCCTTGACCGGTTCCATGACAATGACTTTTCTGCCATGTCTGACTATGGTCTCATAACAGCTCTTGATATCGATCCCTTCGTTTTCCATATCGGCATAGTTCAGGATGACCTGAACATATTCAATACCAGGCTGCTCGCACAGGATCGTCTCAAGGACATCTGCCGTATCATGGAAAGATATGCAGATATGCCTGATCCTGCCTTCGGTTTTAAGCTGTTCAAACTTCTCAAAGGCACCGATCTTCTTCATCCTTTCATAGTGCTGCGCATTCATCGCATGCATCAGATAATAATCGAAGTATCCCGCACCGGTCTTCTGCAGCTGTTCATCGATCAGTCGATCGATATCTTCAAGCGAATCAACCAGCCATGTCGGCATTTTATCGGTCAGTGTGTAAGCATCTCTGCTGTATCGATCTACCAGAGCTTCTCTGATGGCCGTTTCGGATCTTCCCATATGATAAACATAAGATGTATCGAAATAGGTGAAGCCATGCTCTATGAAGTGATCGACCATTTCTTTCAGCTGTTTCATATCGATCTTTCCATAATCGTCATCGACCTGCGGCAGTCTCATCAGTCCAAATCCAAGCTTCTTCATTACGTGTTCTCCTTCTATTAGATGTTTTTTCTGACCCAGTCAAGAACAGTATTCTTCGATCTTGAAGCATCCGCTCCATGAATGGCCAGGCCTTTAACAAACGTTGCACCGCTGATGTGTTTCTTAAGATCGCTTTCGCAGTGTCCCATTCCGGAGCCTTCGTGCGTCATGATCGGAAAGACTTTCTTTCCGTTGAAGTCCAGTCCCTCGATCGCCGAGAAGACCGCCATCGGATACGTTCCCCACCAGCATGGTCCGGCGATGAAGATGTTGTCATATTCCGAGATATCATCTAGATATCTTTTCAGTTTTGGTCTTTCATCATTGTCCAGTTCCTTCTGAGCCTCTCTGATGCAGTCCATATAACTTGCAGAGTATTCCTTTACTGTTTCTATTTTGAACATATCTGCATCAAAAGCATCTTCGATGAATTCTGCTACATATTCCGTATTTCCCTTATCGATCTTAATGATCGAACCATTTACATAGTTCTCTCCTGAACGCGAATAATAAATTACAAGATTTTTCATATTTATACACCATCCTTTACACTTTTATTGTATGAGTCATAGATTAAATATTCTAATTGATATATTATATAATTAATAGATTATTTTTATAGGTAAAAACATGAATACAAAACACTTTGAATCGATCATTGAACTTGCCAGAACAAAGAATTTCAATCGGGCAGCTGAGAATCTTTATATGTCACAGCCTTCTTTGACCTATCAGATCAACAGCATCGAACAGGAGATCGGTTTTCGTCTCTTTGACCGGTCTGGCAAAGGTGCGATGCTTACACCAGCCGGCGAACAGTTCGTCGCTACGATCAGAGACATGAACACCCAGCTTAAAAGAGCCATCGAACAGGGACAGAATTTTTCGACCAGATACCGCGATAATATCCGCATCGGCATGTCGGTACGATCGGCGATCTATTACCTTCCTGAAATCATCAACCTCTTTCATGAAGAAGAACCATCTGTTTCCATCACCCCGATCTTTGATTACCACGATCATATCGAACCCTTCCTTGCAGGAGAAACGGACATCCTTTTTGCGATCAGAGACAGCATCAGACATCTTCCTGATATCCGCATCCATGATTTCTACGATTCGCATCTGTACCTGGTATGCAACAGAAATGACCCTCTTGCCGAAAGAAAACTCATCTGTAAAGAAGACCTCAAAGGAAGGACGCTTATGATCGGCGGAGGATCACCAGGCCCGCTTAAGAAACTTCAGCAGGAGATCATACAGGATCCGGAAGTTTCATATTTCAATTCCAACGACCACGATACGTCCCTGACCTTTGTCGCCACAGGAACTGCCGTTGTCATATCTCCGGGTCTACTAAACGATCACAACCCTCAATTTGCCTGGATCCCTTATGATACAGAACAGACAATATCCTGTGTGCTTTGTACACATGCCAGTGACAAACGAACGACAATGAACAGGCTTCTGGAGCTTATGATCGATACATACAGCAAAAAAACAGATCACTAGATCTATTTCAGAAAAATTAAATCTACTGTTCTGTTTTTATTCATTCCCGGTAACAAAAAAGGACTTATCTCATTTGAAATAAGTCCTTTGTTTTAATCTGGTGCCTTAGGGGCTTTTCCCCCAAAATTTATACCTGATAAACGATAAGAAAATGCTTACTTGATCTACGATCTCATCTTATCATAGTTTTCACTATTTTCAAGATGATGATCGCTAAGTATGATGATGATCGCTAAGTAAAGATAATAAAGATAGTAGTCCACCATAGTGTTGAGCTCATCAAGAGGCTACGATGGGTACGTTTGTAAACAGATCCTAATCGCGGACCCGTAGAATATCAAGGGTATGATTTGATGCTCCAATGAGGTCCTGTCTTTCACATGTGGCAAGATGATACTCCATCCACTTTGCGAAAGTATCTTTGTCCATATCATCGATGAATCTGCTCAGGTAATGCGATGCACCATCTGTTGCCAGCAATTTGATCCTATCAACCGGAAACCTGGAATTGAGAAGATCTATGTCTTCTGTCCTGACCAGTTCGAAGATCTCTTTCGGATCGCTCTTGCAAGGCCAGTTTTCACTCAACAATGAACTCATCGCAGCTCATTAACATGATCGCCAAGGAATACATACTGGATCACCGTTGCTTCATTCATACAATAAGCGATCAGTATATATCCGCCGGTCTTGTCACACGCACCGCTTCAGACAAGGCCTGCAGCTTATCTTCCAATGTATACAGATGATACATGGGACCTAGAAGCATCGTCAGATCAAACGAATCATCCTGCAGCATCGAAAGATCCAATGCATTGCCTTGCATGGCGGCGATCGGCTCGCTTCCATCCAGCTTTGATCTTAAGATATCCAGATTGTGCTGCACCAGTTCGACGGCTGTCACAGAGTATCCCTTTCTTGCAAGCTCAACACTGTATCTGCCGGTCCCAGCTCAGACTTCCAGGATCTGGGGGTCAGAAAGACCAGAAAGACATTCATGGATGTATTTCATGGTGGTCAGATATTCGACCTGACCATGCTGGGATAAAAGACGATTCTCTTCATCTCTGTTGTTGTAGTATTCTTCAAGCAGATCTATATCTTACCTCAATATCATTCATCTCTCTTTCCTGATCATAATTCACTGTCAGCCAGCCATCGAGCAAGATCGATGATACGTATACCTTCATGCTGGTATTCCGGATGTTTTGTTCTGGCAATAAGCAGTTTTGGGTAAGCGTTCCTGATCTTTAGCAAAAGATCGACTTCTCTCTCAAACGTATCCGGATTTGAGATATCATCTGATACCTGGATATAAAGAACTTCATTACGTTTCTTAGCAACAAAATCGATCTCCTTCTGATACAGTTTACCGACATAAAGTTCATAGCCTCTGCGCAGGAGTTCGATCGCTACCATGTTTTCATAAGTACGGCCATAATCCATGTTGACTGTCCCTAATCTGGCATAACGGAAAGATGGATCGCACACATAGTATTTATCATCACTTGCCAGATAACGCTTGCCCTTCAAGTCATAACGTCTCACTTTGTAGAACAGGAATGAACGGCAGATATACGTGATATAGTTTCCGATCGTCTTGTTATTTGTCTTGATTCTCTTATTGATCAGGTTGTCGGAAATGCTCTTTGAATTGGAAAGATTTGCGATATTATCAAGCATGAAGTCCACAAGCTGGTCAAGCATGGCTTTATTGCGGATGTGGTATTTCTGTTGTATATCTCTGATGATCAGTGTTTCATAGATCTCGTATATATACTTATACTTATCATCTTTGTTTCCGTACAGATAGGCTCCGGACATGCCGCCTTCATCAAAATATGAATCAAAGGCAGTTTCCGGATCATTCAAATCATAGTAACGCATATATTCCTTCAATGAGAAAGGATACACTTCTATCTCGTACTGTCTGCCGACAAAAAAAGTTGCGAGATCGCTGCTGGCCAAAAAAGCATTCGAACCTGTCAGATAGATATCGTAATTACCGGTCTCATAAAATCCGTTGACTGCTTCTTCAAAATCCTCACACAACTGTATTTCATCAATAAGGAGATATGTATTTTTTCCAGGAACCGTATGTTTATCTACATAATCTTCCAGTTTTTCCACAGATCTCAGTTTGCGAAACTCTTTCAAATTGTAGTTTATCTTTATGATTGTTATATCGTCATAGGTATCACGCAGATACTGCTCAAAACTCTCCAGTAGTTTGGACTTGCCTGCTCTTCTGACACCAGTGATGATCTTGATGTCAGGAGTCCCTACAACATTGATCAATTTCTGTAAGTAATAGTTTCGTTCTATTAGTTTCATATATCTATTCCTTGATTTCATTATACAATTCTATTCCTAAATTTTGAATTTTTTTCATTTTTTAGAAATAAAAAAGACCTATTTCCTTGAAATAGATCCTTGATAAGCAACTGGTGCCATAGGGGGACAAAAACAAACCCCAGCCTGTTTTATACGACTCAAAAAGAAGAATCGCTTGTTCAACCTCATAATATCATAAATGACTGTATTTGCAATATATCTGGAATACTCTTTTATACCCTGAAAAGCGTTCGTAAATGTCCTTACTAACTTTTTTCTGAAACTTCCGAGGGGTCCTCGAACCTGTTGCCTATACTTCTTGAAGCCTATTTCCTGATAAACCTCTCGTCTTCCGGATTGTCTTTAAAGTCTAAATAACGTTCCACACTCATATGCAGATCGTATTTATCGCGAAGTTCCGCTATCGTCTTCATCATCGGCGAAGCATGATGAACATCGATCGCTTCCTGGTCTTCCCAGCTGTCGATCAACAGTACCGTTTCCGGATCATCCAGAGACTGATAGTACTCGTAGCGCAGATTCCCTTTCTCTGTCCTAATCAGTTCTGCCGTTCCGCTTGACAGCATCTCCTTCACGAACTTCAGGGCATTCCCGTTCTTGCCTGTATACCTCAGATTTACTGTAATAACCATATCTTCCTCGTTTATTTCAGCTTCATTCCGTCCTTGAACGCATTTCCGACTCTTTCACCAACGCTATAATACCCGTTGGAGAAAGGATCAAAACTGATCGGTCTCAGTTTTGCCATATCGATTTTGCCATCCGTAATGACGCTTTCATTGGCAGAAACATTAACGATTTCTCCAATAAGGATGCCGTCTTCAAAACTCTTCACCCTGCATTCCAACGCCAAAGGAAGTTCATCAATCAATGGCGCATCCACGAATTCGCTCTTCGTCGCATGGAAACCTGCTTTTTCAAACTTGTCAGGAACTTTCCTTCCGGATTCGATGCCGACATAGTCACAGGCAATTACCTGGTATTCTGTCGCCATAGAGACCGTGAAGGCTTTCCTGATCTTCAGATTATCTGTCGTCTTGTGTTCAGCCATACTGATGGTGATCTCCTTATAATCTGTTGTTATACCCCATGCCGCATTCATGGCATTGGGAACACCGTTTTCATCATACGTTGCAATGATCAGCACAGGCTGCGGATACATCAATGGCTTAGCGCCAAAATTAAGTCTACCCATTATTTCTCCTCCGTTAAATGCAAATTATGTTTAGCTGCTGCTATTCTCCATATACTTCCTCGATCATCGGGAAAGTGCTCCAGGCTTTAGGCCATCCGCAATAGAAAGCCAACTGTGTGATGACTTCCACTACTTCTTCTTTGGTTAGGCCGTGTTCCTTGCCCAGGATCAGATGACTCTTCAGCTGCGGATATAATCCGGCAGAGAATAATGCCGATATGACTGCCAGGCTTCTGTCCCTAGCACTCAATTTGTCTTCCCTTGACCATACTTCACCGAACAACACATCGTCATTCAGTTCTGCGAATTTCGGCGCAAGATCTCCTAATCTGTCTCTACCTGCTGTCTGTTTCTTCATTTCTGCTTATCCTCCTGATCCTTTATCTGATGAAATTGGTAAACTTTGTATGCTTCACATCAGGTTTACCGAACTGTTCCTTACCTGCCTGAATGGACTTCATCAGAAAGACCATGTTGGTGGCCATATTGCGGATCGTCTCCATAGCTTCTGCATCAGCCAGGACATCCTCACCCGTATAGCCATGGACATCATTCCAGTAGGTGCTTGGTACGGTAGGCATGCCACTGATGCCGTAGAACTGATTAAGTGTTTCGAATGTTGCACTGTTACCGCCTCTTCTGCAGGAAACAATGGAAGCTCCTACTTTCATATGCAGATCGCATCCGCATGAATAGAACAGTCTCTGCATGAAGGAAAGAACCGTTCCGTTAGGAGTTCCATAGTAAACAGGAGATCCTACAACGATACCGTCAGCTTCCGCAAGCTTAGGTGAAACTTCATTGACCATATCATTGAAGACACACTTTCCTGCCTTCTTGCAGGTGCGGCAAGCGATACAGCCACGGATATCCTTGTTTCCGATATGGATGATTTCGGTTTCTACACCTTCTTTATTCAGAATTTCTTCTGTCAGGTTCAGCGCAGTAGCGATGCATCCTTTCGGATCAGGACTGCCGTTGATCAGTAATACCTTCATATTCTGTTTTCTCCTCGTTTTTAGTTATTGTATCAGATTTTTATAGCCAACTCTTGATTGCGGCTTCTGACTGCTTTGCTTTGGAACCTTTAATGGCCAGACCGTTTTCGTCAACAAGTGCACCTTTACAGATTCTTTTTACATCAGAAATCATAGAACCTAAACCTGATCCTTCATGGGTGGAAATGACTCTGACTGTCTTGCCGGTAAAGTCTAAGTCTTTAAGTACCGTTTCCAGTTCCGGAGCATAGGTTCCCCAGTAGATCGGAGACATGATGTAGACTGTATCATATTCAGAAATATCCTTTAATGATTCCTTCACACATTTCAAGCGGCACATTGAAACTCATTAGGACAAGATATGTGCACCATGTATCAAAGCTTTTGTTGGCATAATGGAATATGGTATTGGAGATCAGGTTGAAATGCTTACCGCATACATTGCATCTGAATCTGATCTTTCCCTGCTGGCTGGATCCGAAAGAAACATAATCGTTGTTTCCGCATTCCGGGCAGCTCGGGATCCTGCCGTACTTGATGGCCAGTTCTTCAAAATCGGTCACACCGTATCTCTCGTGATTCTTTCTAAGAGAAACGGCAGACTGAAGAAGTTCAAAATCAGTATCGGACAAACTGAAAACAAAGTCAGAGTATTTATTTGACATAATGACATCTCCGCATACTTAAGCAGCCTATGACCGGAGATGTCGCCAAACATTGAGTCATAAGACTGCTTAAGTATTTCAATATTTGGCAATACCATTATATCAGCTGTTATCAAAACATAGCTGTAGCTGAGGATTATCAACAGAATTGTTTACTGTTAGATAAGATATTCAAGATAAGGATTATGTAAAATGGCTGTCTAAGCAGTGAGATCAGAATGGTATTTCATTACGGTCGAAATAATCCTTTTCATTTTTCTCATCCCCCTAAACAATCTTAATTAAATCATTATTTACCCGCTACTCTCCAATAACCTGTTTTATTGGAACCAACTCTTTCAATCAACGCTTTTTCTGTAAGACTCTTTATCACTCTATTAACCGTTGATAACGATTTCCCTACAATATCTGCCATATCCTGTTTCGTATATTTCCTGCCATTCTTTTGTAGAAGATCTAATACAAGTTTCTCATCAACTGTCAGATCATCAGATATCGTGTCATTTATCATGTCATTTATCATTCCAATTTTTGGTCTGATGAATTCAAAGGTAAATATGTTTTTACAGATCCGCTCTCACTATGTGTGCATTCATTCTGAATCCGTATTTCTCATAAAACATGATCGCATCGTTTCCGTCTACGACCTTTACTTCGATCAGTTTTATGCCGCTTTGTCTGAGGAGATCTAATGCCCAGTTCATCAGCATGTCGCCATATCCTCTGTTCCGGTATTCTTTCAGTACAACAAGATAATCTATCTTGCCCTGCCCCTGATCGATATCCGTTTTGCAGAAAGCGACGACCCTGTTTTCGGATTCGATGACTGCGATCCTTGATTTTCCGCTGCTTAGATCCGTTTCTAATGACTGAAGCGTTTCCTTATAAGGCTTTTTTGGATATGCACCGGAAAAATTGACAGAAACCATGTTGTGGTGTTCGGCGAGTTCCTTGAGACAGGTTTCCAGTTTATTTATTTCAGTATATGATAGTTCTCTCATAATGTAATGTCCTCTATAAACTCCTATTTATAACGATGCTCGAACAGACTCTTCGATATCACGGGGAGAGTATCCAAACTCCCTATTTGCTTTTTCATGCGAAAAGAATCCATTAGTATGCAGCGTATAAACAGAATATGGTGTAAATAACGGTACGCTATTACTGAAAAGAAGGGAAACTCTTTCGGCAATGGGAGCAATTGTTTTAACGAAACCGTAAGGTAACTCAATATCAGTTTTATATTTTCCGGCAATTTCCCGAATGATGTTCAGCATTTCTTTGATGGTAATATAATGGCCGTTCAAAATATAGCACTCCCCGGGTTTTCCGTTTTCTTCGCACAAGAGAATGTCCTCGGCAACATCTCTCGAGTCCACAAAATCATAGCCTCCCTGTATCGCAACGGGTATTTTCCCAGATTCCATTGCTTTGAGCGTTCGGATCAAATGGTTTTTCAGCTTAATATCCCCAGGTCCGATTATCCCGGAAGGATGAACAATGCTTACATTGAGTCCTTTCTTTGCATAATCCATTACGATCTGTGCTGCTGCCGCTTTGGATTTTGCGTATTGGCCATGCACCAGTTCGGGGGAGAAAGAGTCAACTTCTGAAATGATTTCCGGAAATGAACGTTCCGGAATGGCATGAACAGAACTCACATATACTACCCTGCTAACGCCGCAGGACAGAGCCAAATCCATAATATTGTTTGTGCCGGTAACATTGGTCTCCCATACCGCGGGATTATACTTTGTTGCAACCGTAAAAAATGCGGCACAATGAATTAATGTCACATCATCATATTCGCTGTGCTGAAAAAAAGCAGAAGAGAATTCCGATCTCTAATATCTCCACAGCAGATATCAATTCCGCTTGGCAGTTGGTCTGTATCACTGTTGAGAACTAACGCTCGAATGTTTTCATGTCGTTTCATTAATCTGTCAACCAGAACTGTTCCAACGTGCCCGGTTGCACCAGTAATTAAGTACAGTTTGCTCATATCCTGCCTCTTAAACAAATCCCGATCGCCTTTCTCTTTTTATTTTAATAAAAAGGTTCCAGTTGATAACATCGGTCCTTTCTTTTCCAAATTATCAACAATCTGAATCAGTCTATTATCCATATACATCTTATACTCATCCTTATAGAAACTGCATCATGTATATCGGAAGATACTCGATGTCATCTTCCTTCTTATAATCTTTTGTGTATGAAATGATCCTTCTTGATATTCTTGAATGATACTTTTCCGAAAAGACATCCAGTGATGAGTGTTTTTTATAGCCGGAGCTCTTGACTTCTATCGGACAGATCTTCTTCTTATCGCCGATAATGAAATCAATCTCATAATTGTGCCTGGATGCTTCATTAAGAAAAGTATGATAGTACAGTTCATGCCCATTGAAAGCCAGCATCTGTGCAGCCATATTTTCATACAGATATCCCAGATTTGCCTGCAGTCTGTCGTTTAGTAATCTTGAATATATGTCATTATCAGTAAAGTTTTTATCCTTGAATGCCAATGTGACGAAAAGACCGGTATCTGAAGAAAACAGCTTGAATTTACCCAGATCCTTGTTCTGCGCCATTCCCACATTGGGATCATTTGCATGATAAGCGAGTGAGACAGTACCTGAATCCTTGAGTTCAGTGATCTCTTCAAGGATGTTCCCTGCCCTGTTTCCGCTTAAGACACTCGAAACCTGATATCTGGAAGCATTGGAGTTAAGTTGTGCCGGGATTGCATCATACAGTGCAGAAAGTTTCCCTGTCGGATCGATCTTGTAAAAATCATCTTCATAAAGATTAAGAATATCTCTTTTCACAGCGTCAACTACACTGAAATCATTGGTTTGAATATAGCTATCGACCGCTTGTGGCATTCCTCCAACCAGCATGTACAGTCTAAAGTCTCTCATGACTCTTCTGTGAGCAGTCTGCCCCAGCGATTTCCCTGCTTCATAAAGATTTCTCAGCATCGGGACGGTGACATCATCACCAAGAGCCCATCTGAACTCTTCAAAATCCATAGGATGCATCTGTATCTTCCGTTCCTCGCTTGGAATTAGGATATCCTTAACGTGTTTGTGAATGGATATCAGCGATCCGGTCTCGATGTAATCATATCTTCCGTCCTCTACCAGGGCCTTGATCGCCTGCCTTGCCTTCGGGCAAAGTTGAACTTCGTCAAAAATGATAACGGATCTTCTTTCCTTCAGACTGGCACGATATGTCAACTGAAGCTGGAGAAAGATATAATTCAGATCAGACAGATCATCAAACAGATCTTTTGTATCGTTGGATGCTCTATAAAAATCGATCAGAATATAGCTCTCATATTCATTTTCGGCAAACTGCTTAACGATCGTCGATTTGCCTACTCTTCTTGGCCCTTCAATCAATAATGCTGTTTTTCCGCCAGAATCGTTTTTCCAAGCCAACATTTGATCATATATTTTACGTTTGAACATTTATTTGTCCTCTTTTTACAAAATCGTTAATTTTATTTTATCTATTTATTGCAATTTCGTCAATTAAATAAAAAAGAACCTATTTACTTGAAATAGATTCTAAATTTTTCCTTGGTGCCATAGGGGGGGATTGTTGCTAAATTTCCCCCTGTTTTATACGACTCAAAAAGAAGAATCGCTTGTTCAACCTCATAATATTATAAATGTATGTATTTGCAATATCCCTACATATATCTCTTTTCATACTCAGAAAAGCGTTCGTAAATGTCCCTACAAAATATTTTCGAACGCCCCCTAAGGGTCCTTACAGGGACAGGTCGAACCTGTGTCATGTATTGCTTATCCTCTAGATTCTAAACATCTATTGTATTTGGTAATTTAAAAGTGATCAGTTTTCAGCTAAATCGCAGTTGAAAATTGACCACTTATTTTTTATCTCCTTATCATTATGATCAGGAGGTAAAAATGGAAAGGATGATTACCATTATGACAAAATTTGAGATTATCTCACTGAAACTTAATGGCTGGTCCAACTGCCGTATCCAAAGAGAATTCTCGGTGTCAAGAAACACCATACGGAAGTATTGGAATGATTACCAGACCAAAGT
>JAFRJA010000218.1 GCA_017432545.1 Erysipelotrichaceae bacterium | reverse complement strand
GCCGGTTTCAGGTTTTCTATAAATGTCTTATCGATCATGATATCAAACTTCTCCTGTTCTACAGGATCAGTTTATATCGGATCTATATGACATCCTGTTCAAGAAATTGGACACTTATCAGTCGTAAAGTTGAAAAGAGCGATTATATCTTAGTTCGTCTATGATTATTCATCTTTGATGAACAAACAAAAAAGTGGTCCTTCCGGTCCATGATAACCGTTGAGATCCACTTTTATAGATTACTTGTTTACCTTTTCGTAAAGCGTGATGAACTTATCAGCCAATATGCCGAATGCTTCTGCTGACATCAGCTGATCTTCAGCATGAGTCATTAATATATCCATTGGCGGTAATTCACCATTGGCGAACTTTGTCAGTAATTCACCATGAGCTGCGTGCCCGCCATTGAAGGCTTACCTGACTTGATATACATCAGCATCGCCATGAACACTTCACCCAAGAGATCATTTAGCTGATCATCGCTGAAGGTACATACCTTCTCCGCACACATAGCCCCGACACCATAGACATATACACAGGTGTGCTTGAAGATGATACCCGCCTCTTCATCATTCAGCTGATAATTCTTTTTGATGAATTCAAAATAACGATTGATCTGATCCTTGAACCTATCTTTCATAAATTCAAAATTGACTGGTTCTTCGCTGTTTCTCAGAAACAGCAGATGAAACAGATTAGGCTCATCAGACGCAAACTGGATAGTTTCCTTGATAGCCTGTTTATACATGACCTCATAGTTCTCTGCTCTGGTTAAATACTCATTAAGCAGATCTTCAGCCTTCTTCTTTACCTCGCTCTTCACTTCATTCATATCCTTAAAGACTGTAAAGATCGGTCTGGCTGAACTGCCGAGCCTGTTTCCCAATTCCCGGGAAGTCAAAGCATCAAAACCCTTATCTCTCACGAGCTCAAAGGCCTTATCAACGATCTCTTCTTTAGTAAACTTTGGTTTTGGTGGCATCTGTTTTCCTCAAAAACATACGTTTTAAATCATCTGTTTTAAATCATCTGTTTTAATTATTTATGCCTGATAAACTTGTCAGCAATAATTTATTCCATGTGTATCTGCTATATAATAAGTGTCCTAACATTTATAATGAAATAAAGGAGTGATTTGCTATGCAAATAAATGCTTACGTCTGTCCGCAATGCGGCGCCCCCTTAAGTGTCGAAGAAAACGCTACTTTTGCGACCTGTCCTAAATGCGGAACTCATCTTAAGATTACATATTCGCAAAACGAAAACGCTGCCCCACCCAAAAACAACAACGTCCGTCAATTTGTGACCAACGAAGGTGTTGTGGTAGGTACAGCAGTTGTTCCACCAAACTATGAGATCGAAGCGGTCTATGAAGCTTTATGGCGTTCCGAAATGGTACCGATCTATTATGGCTTAAAAGCTACCAGAGATGACCATCGAGTCTTCATGTGTGCTTATTCCAAGGAACTGTTCCATGATATCAAGAACGCCTTCCTTAAAGGCATGATAAAACTTGTCGATGCCCATGCCAGAAGCGGTTATGAGAAGTTCAAGGAACCTGATGCCTATCTGATCCAGGAAGCCAACAAGATCGCCGGTGTACCATTGACCCTTGTCGGCAAGGCTCAGTTACCAAGTAATCTCGGCAAGAACCCTAATATTGCCAAGAAGCTTCTCTATGATGATATAAACAACTACGCCCTGTTTACGGAAATGAAACCGGAAGTGGTCAGTGAATATACTGATTCCGTCTTATATCGTTTCTCCGGTAAGCTCAAAGATAAAGATATCTTTGTCCTCTGCGGTATGGACTATGAAGGCGCGGAACTCGCCTACACCAAACCGGTCTTCAGCGGACTTCTGGCTAAAGCCAAGGCTAAAAAGAATGGTGGCAACACCGCTTTCGGCCACAGCAATAAACATGTCGACCACATTATGTTCGGCCCGCAATGGCTCTACTTCTGCATGTACTACGCTGATGCTGAACAGGATGCCTTCAATACCTTCATGCCTTTCATCAATTCGATTGTTCCTGATCAGGGTCTTAATCAGAGAGCACAGAAGATGTTTGAATCCAAGTTCGCCGCGATCTCTCAACAGATCGCCTACAATCAGGCTCGAGCTCAACAGAACATGATCAACCTGCAGATGAATCAGCAGCGCCTGGCTCAGACTTTACAGAACAACGCCAACGCCATGTCCGATATGATCATGGATTCCTGGAACCAGAAGATGGCTTCCGATTCAAGGATCTCCCAAGCCCGCTCTGAAGCAACCATGGGCGTTAATACCTACACCAATTCCTATGGTCAGAATGTTCAGGTATCGGTCGTTGCGGATCACGTCTATGAGAATCAGTATGGTAATGTCTATGGTGTATCCGGCAATGAGATCGATCAGGATGTCCTTAATCAGATAAACTGGAAAAAGTTAGATAAATAATTACAAAGAAACAAAATAAAAAAACTATAATCACATCAGCTCAGATTATAGTTTTCTTTTGTTAAGAATTATCTCTAATCGTCTTTGTTAAAGTGTTTTTCCGGAGTCATTTCAACATGTTTTATTGTTACAGATCATGCATCTATCAGCGTAAATGTTTCTATTGCCAATTTACGCTGTTTTCATATCCTAAAGAAAAAACATTATTACTAATAACGAATTGATGATCCTGATCATGTATTTGTTGTGTCTGTCAGTTATGGTAAAATCCTTTCAAACCAAAATTGATTTCAATTTATAATTCTTTAAATATAGTTAGGAAAATGATTGTTCTTTTTTAAAATTACCTCCAGTTACCATTTTTAAAGAATTCTTCTTGAGACATCTCAACAGTTTTTCTGTTTACTTCTTTGGCTTTATCAGCACTCATTGCTTTATATACGAAACCGATATTGGAACCATCTGATATCAGAACTGATTTTCCTGCTTCTGGCCATTTCTTTTCAAAAGAAGCACTATAGTTAATGCCGGTCATATATGTAACACCTAAACCTTTTGAGAAATCCGTTTCCTCAGGAGGATATATCAGAAACTGCAGGTAAGACTCTTTTGACTGTTCTTTT
>JAFRJA010000217.1 GCA_017432545.1 Erysipelotrichaceae bacterium | reverse complement strand
GGCTGTCATCAGAGCTGCGATCAACGTCAACAAGAAACATCCTAAGTGGCACGTTGTTCCGGAAATCATGATCCCGCTTGTTGGCGATGTTGCTGAACTTAAGTATGTCAAGGATATCGTCTGCAAGACAGCTGATGCTGAAATCAAGGCTGCCAAGGCTAAACTTGATTACCATGTCGGTACAATGATTGAAATTCCGCGTGCTGCCTTACTGGCTGATGAGATCGCTAAAGAAGCAGAATTCTTCTCCTTCGGTACAAACGACCTCACTCAGATGACATTCGGTTTCTCCAGAGATGATGCCGGCAAGTTCTTGTCTTCATACTATGACGCCAAGATCTATGAACAGGATCCGTTTGCCAGATTAGACCAGCATGGTGTCGGCAAACTTGTCGAACTCGCTGCCAAACTCGGCAGATCAACCCGTCCTGATATCAAGTTAGGTATCTGTGGCGAACACGGCGGTGATCCTGCTTCTATCGAATTCTGTGATAAAGTCGGATTAACTTATGTATCTTGCTCACCATATAGAGTTCCGATTGCCAGATTAGCAGCTGCTCAGGCTACAATTAAAAATGAAGTTAAAGCTAAAGCTGAAACTCCAAAAAAGAAAGCAGCCAAGAAACCTGCTAAGAAAGTCGCAAAGAAAAAATAAGCAAAGTTAAGGTCTTCCATTAAGGAAGACCTTTTCTTTTACAGTTGTTTTCTGATTTTGTCTTTTGTCTCTTCATCACAGAAGGAGGCATCCAAGGCATTAAACATACATGACCTTAATGTCTTATCTTCTACACCCAACATCTTCAATTGCTGAAACTCATTATGAAGATCAGATCGCGCAAAGATCATATTATCCGTATTGATCGTTACCTTGAGACCTTCCTTGATCATTCTTCTGATTGGATGCGATCCGTAATTCATCGTTGTCTTGATATTGGAAGTCACACAGACTTCAAGCGGGATCTGTGCTTCTTTCAAAGCTTTAATATAGCTTTCATCCTGGATACAGTTTATGCCATGACCTATACGATCTGGTTTCATCTTTAATGCATCCAGAATATGAGATCCGATTCCCATCTCGCCACAATGTAAAGTGAAAGCCATCCCCTTTTCTTTTATCAGTTTGAAATAAGGAGAATAGTCTGAATACGGACAGTTATTCTCATAACCGGCAAGATCAAAACCGACCAAGACATCGCCATAGAACGATTCACCTGCTTCTATCGCTCCATAGTTATCCTTTTCATTGAACAAGGAACTGTCGCCCTTATGCATCAGACAGTTGATTATACCTACATAGATCGGAAAATCATCCATCGCCTTCTTAGCACCATCAATTACGGCTTTAATGGCTTCTCTTTGACTTAAGCCTTCCTTACAATGTTGTTGTGAGGCAAATCTGATCTCCGCATAGATTATCCCTATCTCACTTAATCTTTTACATAAGTCGTAAGTCGCTTCAAATAGATCATCATAGTTCTGCAAGAGATCGCATAAAAGATCAAACTTGGTGATACTCAAAGCAGAATGTTTGACATTCTTCGCGAAAAGAAGATCATAGAAGTCTTCAAAAGCAGTATCTTCCTTTATGATCTTTTTCCTGATCGCTTTTTTATAGGCCCATCCGATATTTAACGAGCCATCAAGATGAAGATGCAGTTCTATCTTTGCGTAATTCATTATTTAAGATCGTACAGCTTAGTGTATTTGTCCTTGAGATAATCGATATAGTATTTTGGATTAAATGGTTCACCGGTAGCTTTATTCAGGATCTGCTCAAAGTTATATAAAGCTGCATACCTCTGAATATTCTTCTTGAGATAGTCAGTAATGACTTTAAACTTGCCTTTACGTAAATGTTCATCAACATTGAGATCTTTTCTCATCTGTCTGTATATCTGAGCTCCGATAGCCGATCCTAAAGCATAAGTCGGGAAATAACCGAAATATGCCTGTGACCAGTGGATATCCTGCAAGATACCTTCTTTATCACTTGGTACATCGATGCCGAGATACTTTTTATATTTCTTATTCCATTCCTTATCGAGATCTTTCAGATCTATCTTACCCGCAAAGATATCCTTTTCCAGTTCATATCTGATCATGATATGGATCGGATAAGTCAGTTCATCAGCTTCGGTTCTGATCAAAGAACACTCAGCTTTATTGATAGCTCTGATGAACTGTTCAAGTGATATATCTTTGAGATTTTCCGGAAAGAGTTTCTGAAGTTCAGGATAAAGTAGTGTAAAGAAATCTTCATTTCTGGCCAGATAATTCTCAAAGAAACGGGATTGGGATTCGTGCATACCGGAAGACATGCGCTTGATATAGAGGTTCTTATCAAACTTCGGATCGATCTGATGTTCATAGTAAGCGTGACCGCATTCATGAATCACGGAAAAGATAGCCGCTGCTAAATTATGTTCATAATAATGGGTAGTAACTCTGACATCATTTCTTGAAAAACCACTGGTAAAAGGATGTTCAGTAAGTCCTAAATAGCCCCAGGACGGATCAAAGTTGATAAATTCCATGACTTTTTTACTGAACTCAGCCTGTTTATCAGCCGGATAGTATTTGTATAAGAAAGAATCGTCTATGTAATCTTTCTTCTTATTAACCTTCTTGATAAGTGGCAGTAATTCGGTTTTGATCAGTTTGAAGAATTCATCATACTTCTTCTGATCCATTCCTTCTTCAAAATCATCTAGTAATACATCATAAGGTTTAGCTTTTGGATTACGTTTGTTTATACGTTTCTTGGTCAGATCGATGAGATTGAGCAATGGTTTTTCAAACAGCGAATAATCATTTGCCAATTTGGCCTTCTGCCATTTATCCATACAATCCATCTGGACAAAGGAATATTCCATGATCTCTTCCTTAGAGAACTTTAACTGTTCTTCTAATGATTTCTTGGCTAAAGTCATTTCTCTGTTCATCACTTCACCAAGATCCTGGCTTGATAAATATAGTATTGCATCGACATATTCTTTAGCGGTTTCCAGTTCATACAATTCACCGTTTATGATCGACAGCATCTTATTCCTGTAATCACTGCCTTTTTCCGGCGCAATGGTCATCTTATCAAAAGATGTTGTTTCCATGACAAGGATAAAAGCCTTGATCTTTTCAATGTAGTCTTTGTAGATTTTTAAAGCCTGTTTAGTATTCATATTAATCCCCCTATAAAAAATAGCACCTCAAAAGTGCTATTTGCTTAAAATTTCTTCGATGCGGTCTGCCTTATCCAAGGTATCATCCACGATGAAGGTCAGATCAGGGATCTTGCGGATCCTGATCCTTTTGGCCAGCAAAGATTTGATATGACCCTTCGCTCTTCTTAAAGCATCGATACCGTCACGTTTCTTATAGTTCTTGCCTAAAAAAGAAACATAGACTTTAGCAGTATTGAGATCCGGAGCGACATCGACTTCCGTTACGGTTGGGAAACCGAGTTTAGGATCATTGATCTCTTGCGAGATTATCATTGAGATCTCTCTTAAAAGGATCGAATCGAGTTTATCAGTACGAGCCATTAATCAGCTTTGACCTCCTGGTCGACATAACCTTCGATGATATCCATTTCCTTGATATCGTTGAAGTTTTCGATCGTCATACCGCATTCATAACCCTGAGCAACTTCTTTGGCATCATTTTCAAATCTTCTTAATGAACCCAACTTGCCTGTATAGATAACGATACCGTCTCTGATCAGTCTGATACCGCAATCCCTGGTGATCTTGCCTTCTGTAACCATACAGCCGGCGATTGTACCGATCTTGGAGACTTTGTAGGTCTTTCTGACTTCGGCCTGACCGATAATGACTTCTTCATAAACAGGAGCCAACATGCCCTTCATAGCTGCTTCCATTTCTTCCACAGCTTTGTAGATGATGTTGTGCAGTCTTATTTCAACGCCCTCATCCTGAGCTTTCTTTCTGACATTGGCATCCGGACGGACATTAAAGCCATAGATTACCGCATGAGAAACAGAAGCCAGGATAACATCAGATTCGTTGATCGTACCGGCCGCTCTTCTGATGACATTGACCTTGACACCATCAACATCGATCTTGCTTAAGGATGAGGCAACAGCTTCAGCTGTACCAGTAACATCCGATTTGACAATGACCGGGATCTCCTGTACACTTCCGGAATCGATCTGTGATTTCAGATCGTCCAAAGTCATAGCAGCGGTAGCGTTTCTTTCTTTTTCAAGTCTGGCTCTGGCTCTGGCCTGTGCCAAAGAACGGGCATCTTTATCATCTTCAAAGGCCTTGAAGTTATCACCGGCAATAGGAACATCATTTAAACCGATGATCTCTACCGGTGTGCCTGGAAAAGCTTCCTTGATTTCCTGACCAAGGTCATTGGTCATCTTACGGACCTTACCATAGCAGGTTCCGACAACCAAAGAATCTGACTGTCTCAAAGTACCGTTCTGGACCAGTAAAGTCGTGACCGGACCTCTGCCCTTATCAAGTTTGGCCTCGATGACTGTACCAGTAGCCAATTTCTTCGGATTGGCTTTAAGATCTTTTACTTCTGCGACAACTAAGATCGTCTCCAGAACATCTTCAACGCCCATACCGGTCTTGGCAGAACATTCGACATAGATCGTATCACCGCCCCATTCTTCCGGCATCAGTCCGAGTTCAGACATCGCATTCTTGACCTTATCCGGATTGGCGCCCGGTTTATCCATCTTGTTAACCGCAACGATGATCGGAACATTGGCCGCTTTGGCGTGGTCAACTGCTTCGATCGTCTGAGGCATGACACCGTCATCAGCCGCAACGACGATGATCGCTATATCGGTAACGCTGGCACCTCTGGCTCTCATGGCTGTAAAAGCTTCATGACCCGGAGTATCCAAGAAGGTGACCAACTGCTTATTGACTTTAACCTGATAGGCACCGATATGCTGGGTGATGCCACCAAATTCGCCTTCTACAACTCTTGTATTACGGATATAGTCCAGCAAGGTCGTCTTACCATGGTCAACGTGACCCATGATCGTGACGATCGGTGCTCTTGGACAAGGTCTTTTGGATCATCTTCTTCTGTATCCAGTAAAGCTTCATCTTCTTTCGGAGCTTCCTTGGTGGCATCAATGCCGAATTCCATACAGACCAGCTCAACATTTTCATCATCAAGCTGTGAGTTGATCGTGACCATCTTGCCAAGCATAAACAGGATCTTAATGATCTCAGAGGAATTCTTATGAATTTTAGTGGCCAGATCGCCAACCGTGATACCCTCTTCATAAGTTACAGATGTAACTTTTTCTTCATTCCTTCTTTCGAAAGTCTGATTACCACCTTTGTTATGAGGTTTACGATTAATATGTTTTCTATAAGTCTGTTTAGCCATGGCAATCCTCCTTTACGCTTGTAATTTAGACATGATCAATCTTGCGAAACCATCATCGGTTATACCGATAACCTTTACATTGTTTCGCCCGATCGCATTCGATAATTCTTCACAATCATATTTGTCAATATGATCTAGTTCATAGAAATAACACTTCTTTTCAAATCTTTCCCGACTTTTATCAGAGAGATCTGAAGCCAGAAACAACAGTCTGACTTTTCTGATCCTGTTTAAAACTTCTTCACCAAGAACGGCTTTCCTGGCTTTGTAAGCAAGACCCAGGATCTTAAGGACATCATCCATTGATGATCCTTTCGATCTCGTTATAAACTTCTTCGGGAACTTCTGTTTCCAAAGCTCTGTTGAGCACTTTCTTATTACGGGCAATTTGAAGCGCTTCCTTACTCTTAGAGATATAAGCGCCCTTGCCGTTGAGTTTACCGGTGAGGTCGACCTTGACTTCACCTTCAGGAGTTCTCACAATACGCAACAGTTCTTTCTTCGGAAAAGATTCATTTGTCGCCAGACATCTGCGCATTGGTATTTTCTTCATCAGTTCTCCTCGTAGTAATCCTCGTATTCATCAAAGTCGATATCATCGTCATTGATCCAGCTGTTTTCTGCTTCTTCAGCTTCCTGAGCTTCGATCTCTTCCAGTTCTTCCTCGGAATAGACCGGTTTGAACTTCTCGTCATATTCCTTCTTTTCCAGATCTTCCGCTCTTACACGACGATCCTCATCATCTTTCTTACGACGTCTCTTGGCCTCAGGCTTGTTTTCTTCCTTCTTGGAAGCATCCGCAAAGTCTTCGAACTTGGATTTGTATTCAGGTTTTGGAGCCAGAGGCTTACGAGGTTCTTTCTTCTTCGGTTCTTCCTTGACTTCTTCGACCTTTTCTTCGACTTTCTCAGTTATTTCTTCTTTCTTTTCTTCAACTGGTTCAGCCTTTACTTCCTTAGCTAATGACTCATCAGGGATAGCAACAACTTCTTCGACTTTGCCGGCATCCATTTCTTCAAGAGTCGTCTCATCAAAGCCGGTATCGCTGGCAGCCAGCTGCTCTTCAAATTCAGCATTACGCTTGAGAGCTTCTTCCTGACGTTTGAGGAATTCCTTCTTTTCCTTTTCCTTGATGATCCTGAGCTGATCAGCCTTGAACTTCATGACTTCTTCTTCAACATCAATACCAAGCTCTTCGATCTCGCTCTGTGTCTTGATGTCGATCTTGCGGTTAGTCAACTTAACAGCCAGTTTCGCATTCTTACCGCGCTTGCCGATAGCGACAGAGAGCTTGTCATCATCAACGACAACAACGAGCGGACGCTTGTTGTATTTATCGTATTCTTCGATATCTTCAGCAGTCATTTCCGAATCAGTCTTTTCACTGGCGTAGAAGCAGGCATTTACTTCAGCCGGTGATAAAGCATTCTTGACTAATTCACCGATATCATCGTTCCATTCAAAGACATCAACTTTTTCACCCTTGATCTCACCGATTACAGCTTGAACACGTGAGCCTCTCGGACCGATGCAGGCACCGATCGCATCGACATCTTCGTTTCTTGAATAAACAGCCATCTTCGTTCTTTCGCCCGCTTCTCTAGCGATCGCTTTGATCTCAACTAAGCCGGAAGCGATTTCCGGAACTTCTTTTTCAAACAGATGTTTGACAAACATGGCATCAGCACGTGATAAAACAACCTGTGAACCTTTGGAGTTCTTGGAAACTTCCTTGATGATACATTTGATGGACTGACCTTCACGATATACTTCGCCCGGGATCTGTTCTGATTTAAGCAAGATACCGATCGTGTGCTGAATATCGACCAGAATGAATTTGTCTTCGATCGTCTTGATGACGCCGGAAATGAGTTCATATTCCTTATCCTTGTATTCATCATAGACACGCTGCTTCTCATATTCCTTGATACGCTGTTTCAGCATCTGTTTGGCAACGTTTATCGAAGTTCTGCCGATCTCATCAAAATCGACTTCGATCTCGATGGTATCGCCTACTTTAGCTTCCGGATTGATCTTGAGTGCTTCGGAAAGTAAGATATCCAGAGTCTCATCAAAAGTCTCGGTCTCATCATCGACGACCGTCAGCTGATGATATACATGCATCTCATTCTTCTCGATCACGACCTTGACCTGAGCTTCTGGCGCATCTATATGTTTCTGATAGGTCTTGGCAATAGCTTCTTTAAGAGTTTCGATAACAAAATCATGATCGACTTTACGGTCTTCCTCAAAAAGTCTCATTCCATCAATAAAGTTCTTGTTTTTTAAACTGATGCCACTCATTTTGAATTCTCCTTATTAAAATTTAACGGCATAACGCACTTTTTTAATTTCTTTATAATCAACTTCAATAATCTTCATCCTGGTCTTATCCTTAACTGACAATTTCAGAACACCATCTTCATAGCTGACAAGATCGGCATAGTATTCATTCTTGGCAGTCTTCACATAGATATAGTTTCCAATCGCCTCTTTTAGTTCTTCCTCATTCCTGATCGGTCTTTCCACGCCAACAGTCGAAACATCCAGGAAGTACTTATCAGGCAGCTCCTCATCATATTCATCCAGTAATCCGGAAAGTTCATCAGAGGTCTTCTCGATGTCTTCCATCGACATCTTCTCATCCAAGAGGACTTCCAGGATCTGATCGGCCTTGTGATAACTCACATCAAACAGTTTCAATTCTTTGGTTTCAAGATAATCAGCGATCGCTTTTTTGATCTTATCGAGTTGCATATTCCTCCGTAACAATAAATTAAGGAGCGGTATCCGCTCCTTATTTACATCAGTAATTTTATATTATTTATAAGCCAAATTCAATAAAAACCGTTATTTTTTGGCCATTTTCAGCATTTCCAGTATCAGTTCCACGACCTTTTCACCATCTTCCTTGCACCAGAACTCATGGACACCATGGAAATTCTGAACACCGGTACCAATATTAGGACAAAGGATACCATTCCAGGTCAGAACCGCACCATCTGTACCGCCCCTGATCGCAATCTCCTTGTAGTCAAGTCCGATATTGGCCATTGCCTTTTTGACAAGATCAATGATATCTTCATGGCCTACAAACTTTTCTTTCATGTTTCTATATGAGTCTTTGATCTCGACCTTTACGGCTTCATAACCATATTTTTCATTGAGCTTATCTCTGATAATCTCAAAATCATGTTTCTGTTTTTCCAGTTTATCCGCATCATGATTTCTGATGATGTAATGCAATTTAGCTTTTGCGACATCGCCACTTAGATGTTCCAGCATATTAAACCCCTCATAGCCTTGAGTCTTTTCCGGCACCGCATCTTTATCCATCATGTCATGGAATTCATGTGCAACAGTCAAAGCGTTGACCATGATATCTTTGGCGGATCCCGGATGGACTAAAATACCGGTGATCTCCACATCAGAAGCGGCACCATTGAAATTTTCATAAGCAATATTATTCGGCTCATCACCATCGACCGTATAGGCATAATCGACCTTGAAACGATCATAATCAAAATGAGCTGTGCCCTTGCCGACTTCTTCATCAGGTGTGAAACAGATCCTTACTGGCCCGTGTTTGATCTCAGGATGACTGATCAATGTTTCCAGTACTTCCATGATGATCGCCACACCGGCCTTATCATCAGCACCTAATAAGGTATTTCCATCGGTCACCATCAGGGTCTTGCCGATATAGTTTTTAAGATTCGGGAAACGTTCAACACTGGTCACTATGCCATTATCTAAAACGATATCCTTGCCATCATAATTCTCTATCATTTTCGGTTTGACATTTTTACCGCTTGCCTGAGGCGAAGTATCCATATGAGCGATCAGACCTAAAGTCTGGTATTCAGGATCGCCTTCAAGATAGCCATATACATAACAGTATTCATCCAGAACAATTTCCTTGACACCCATTTCTTCTAACTGTGAAAGTAAATGTCTGGCCAGATCAAACTGACACGACGTGGTTGGCGAAGATTCCGATTCTTCGGATGAAGTCGTCTCATATTGAACATAATCAAGCAATTTATCTTTAAGCATATTTTATTCCTTTCTAGAACAGTGACATCTGGTTGGAGTCATCAAGACCTTTAAGTACACCAAGATTATCCAGTTTCTTGCATAAGGTATTTGATAACAGTGTCCTGTTCATGAGATCTTCCTTAGACAGGAATTCTCTCTCTTTTCGAGCTTCGACGATCGATTCCGCAACGTTGTCACCCAGACCATCCAGGACTTTGAATGGTGGGATAATCTCGTGATTGTTGTCAGGATTGACACAGAACTCGGTCGCCAAGGAACGGTAAAGGTCGATATTAGTCATCTTGTAGCCGCGGGAGACCATCTCATAACAGACTTCCAGGGTATCAAAGATATCCTTTTCCTTCTTGTTGGCCTCACGGGCATTGATCTTGGCCATCAGCTCCTGCATGCGTGCATAGATCAGATCCGCATCCTTGATCATCGTTTCAAGCTCATAGGCGTCACATCGCAAAGAGAAATAGGAAACATAATAGAATTCCGGATGATAGACCTTGAACCAGGCTACACGGACAGCCATGATACAATAGGCCACCGCATGAGCTTTCGGGAACATGTATTTGATCTTTTTGCAGGACTCGATATACCATGGCGGGACCTGATGTTCACTCATGATCTTTTCTTCACTTTCCGTCAGACCTTTGCCCTTACGGACGTGTTCCATGATATTGAAGGAATCAAGAGGTTCCAGATTATAGCCTAATAAAGTAGACATGATATCATCACGACATCCGATGACTTCAGAAAGCCTGATACCAGATCGGATCAGTTCCTGCGCATTGCCGCGCCAGACATCCGTGCCATGAGAAAGGCCAGAGATCTGCACAAGCTCAGAGAAGACGTGCGGTCTAGTCTCTTCGATCGTATTACGGGTATTTAAAGTACCGAATTCCGGAAGTCCGGCGGCACCGGTCTCTTCATTATATTTCGGATTGACGATATTCAGAGCTTTAGTCGAATAGAAAAGCGAAAGCACTTTTTCATCATTCATCGGAATCGTTTTGACATCGATTCCCGAAATGTTTTCAAACAGCTTCATCGCGGTTGGGTCGACGTGACCTAAAATATCAAACTTCAGAAGATTATCGGAGAAGTCATGATATTCAAAATGAGTTGAACGCCAAGCCGCATCCTTATCATTGGCCGGATACTGGATAGGTGTGACATCTTCGATCTCCATATCATCAGGCAAAACGACAATGCCTCCGGCATGCTGACCGGTCGTACGCTTGACCCCTTCGCATCCCGAAGCCAGACGCTGTCTTTGAGCGCGTGACATATTGAAGATATTCTTTTCCTCGCAATAACCAGATACATAACCAAAAGCAGTCTTTTCCGCGACGGTCGATATCGTACCGGCTCTGAAGACGTTCTCATCACCGAAGATCTCTCTGGTAAATAAATGAGCCTTAGGCTGATAATCGCCGGAGAAATTCAAGTCGCTATCAGGGATCTTGTCGCCATTGAAACCCAAGAAAGTTTCAAATGGAATATTCTGGCCATCCCCATGCATCCTGGTACCGCAATCAGGACAATCCTTATCCGGTAAGTCATAACCGGAAGAAACATCCTTCATCCAGATCAGTTTGTGACATTTCGGACAGATATAGTGCGGAGGAAGCGGGTTTACTTCGGTGATATCGGATAAAGTCGCTGCCAAAGAAGACCCGACCGATCCTCTGGAGCCGACGATATAGCCATCATCATTTGATCGCTTGACCATCAGATGGCAGACGAAATAGATAACGCCATAACCGTTACCAATGATCGCATTGAGTTCTTTTTCCAGACGTTCTTCAATAAACGGATCCAGATTTTCACCATAAATGCGATGTGCATTATAGTAACAGAACTCTCT
>JAFRJA010000216.1 GCA_017432545.1 Erysipelotrichaceae bacterium | reverse complement strand
TGTAATCCAACTGTTATTCAGTTTTCAAGGAACAAGGCTTGTAAGATACTTTTTTTCCTTGAATTATCAGTATTTCTGCTTGAATGTAATTCGAGCGGGTTCGAGTTATAACCAGTGGTCCCCCAAGTTAAGAATCGGGTAGAGACTAGCTCTCAAGGCTAGTCCCTCCCACACCACTTATCCCGATTTTTACATTATCCCGAAAAACCTGAAGATACGTTCCATTCTTCAGGTTTTTGAGTTCAAAAGTCGGGATAATATGTTTTCCTTCTATACTGTGCTTAGGAGGAAAATCAATTATGGAATCAATTGAAAGTCTTGTCTCTGCAGGCATGAAGATAATGAAGAGCTTTGGTATGAGTGAGAAAAATCTGCAGATTTTCTATTGTAGCTGTTTTAAACCTATCGTCAATAAATACGCCAGTAAAGGCTTCATTTACTATAATGAAGGTCTAATGTCTGAACTTGAAAGAGGGTTTCTTAAACAGTATGAAGACAGCATCATTTCCAGACAGACAAGGAATAAAAGAATCAGAGGCCTTAATATTATCCGTGAAATCAACGATACTGGCACATTCAAGTGGAAAATTTTTACTGCAGTAGTTGGCTGTGATATTTCCGGTGAGTTCAAACAGCTGATAGACGATTACCTGGGAATTCGCAATATCTGCGAGAAGAATATCCGTTTCGAAAAGAATATCCTGTCAAGATTTGTCCTGTTTCTAAATACAATTGGTATAGCTGATCCTGAAAGTATTGATGAAAACGCTGTTCTTCAGTTCGTCAGGTTTATTGCGTCAGATTGTAAAAACTCAATGGATAAAGTTATGACGGCGTTATCTAAATTTATGAATCATATGTATTCTGTTGGCGTCTGCGAAAAAGATTACTCCACAATTATCAGATATGCCAGGCCTAGAAATCACTATGTCCATAAACCCATGGGAATTGACGAACTGAAAAAGGTGGTCGATCAGATCGACATTTCAACCGCTACAGGTAAAAGGGATTACGCCATAATGGTTCTGGCAATTAATACCGGTTTAAGAGCCGGTGACATAGTTTCTTTGAAACTGAAAGATATAGACTACAAGAACAGACAGATAAGGATCATTCAAGGGAAAACATCAGTTCCCCTAATACTTCCGCTCAATGAATCGGTTTTGGGCTCCCTGGCAGACTATATCCTTAATGGCAGACCGCAAAGCGATGATGAGAGAATCTTTTTGCGCAGTCTGGCCCCTTTCACGGGGTTTAAAGACGGCGTCTCAGTAGCTTGTGTATTCAGAAGATACCTGAAGAAAGCCGGTCTGGCCCATGAACTACATGACGGAAGAACTTTCCACGGTATCAGAAGAATGATCGGTACGCAGATGGCTGGCGAATCAGTTTCGGTCACGACGATCGCACAAGTTCTCGGACATCAGTCCATCGTTCCTACAAAGCAGTACATTTCGCTGGATCTTAAAGGACTGAATAAGTGTATTCTCCCGATGTCATCCTTAGGAGGTTCGAAATGAAATACTGCTGGGATCATGTCGACGGAATGATGGAATACCGTTTAAATCTTGGTTTTTCTCTGCAGCCAATGAAATGGTATCTCCTTGATTTTTCCAGATATTTAAAGGAAAAGTATCCCGAGGAAGTATTCATTACTAAGGAAATGATTATTCCGTGGTGTATCAAACGAGACAGTGAACAGATCGTAAGCTATCGAAGCAGAATATCATATCTGAGACAGTTTACCTTTTATCTGAATGCGATCGGAGTGTGTGATTATATAGTTCCCGTCAGCGATCTGCCAAAAGCAGTCAGATATACTCCTTACATCTTTACCGATGAAGAATTAATAAGATTGTTTGATTATGCCGACTCTTTCCGCTATATTACTCCTTTCAGTCTTAGAAACAGAATCGTTTCTGTCATCTACAGACTGATTTACTTCTGCGGTCTGAGGCCCAACGAAGGAAGGGAGCTGATGGTCAGCGATTTGGATCTTGAGAATAAGACCCTGTTTATCAGAAAGAATAAAAACCACAAAGAGAGGCTGATTCCGATCGCCGATGATGTATGCGAAATGATGAAAGATTATCTTAATGATCTTCTGAAACACGACCCTTCATCACAATATCTGTTTCCTTCTCCTGATGGCACTCCTTATAAAGCCAAATGGTTAAGATGTCATTTTAAAGCTCTTTGGGAAGAAATAAAGGATCCGCTGAATACTTCGAGAATCAGAGTATATGATCTTAGGCACAGATGGGCTTCGGCAGTGATGATGAAGTTTCTGAACCAAAAAGAAGATCTCTTTGCGGTTCTGCCCTATATGAGCTCCTATATGGGTCACAGTAACTTCGAAGATACAGCTTATTATATTCATCTCATACCCAAAAACCTGCTTCAATCGGCTTCGATAGACTGGAATCTGTTTTCGGGCCTTCTCCCGGAGGCTGACTGTGAATAAGGAAACGCTGTATTTCTTTGAAATAATCAGGGATTTCCTGAATACATATCTTCCGAGGCAGAAAGCAGTCAGCGATCATACGATCAGGTCCTATAAAACAGCTTTAAATCAGTTCCTTGACTATTCATCAAAAAAGCTTTGTAAGCCTCTTTGTGAATTTACTTTTAATGATACCGATGTTGCCCTGATTGAAAGTTTTCTTTTGTATGGAGAAGATGAATTATCATGGTCGATCAGCACAAGAAATCTTAAGCTGGCAGCCGTAAGATCCTTTTACCGGTATGCCGCTAATCATGATATCGCTTTAGTCGCGTGTTATCAGAATCTGATGACTATACCTGAGAAAAAAGATTTCAACAGCTGTGAGGTCGACTTCTTTTCGGAATCAGCCTTGAAGACTATTCTGGAACAGCCTGATACATCGCTTCCAAAAGAATTGAGAAACCTGATGATCATGATCCTGCTCTATGACAGCGGCGGCCGCATCCAGGAAATTCTCGATCTGAAGCTGAACGATCTTCATTTCAATGATATTACCCCTTATGTCTCATTGACCGGAAAGGGGAAAAAGACAAGACTCGTGCCGCTTATGGAAAAGACTGTCAATCATCTCAAACAGTATATTCTTAAATTTCACCCTGACAGTAAAGGAGACAACTATCTGTTCTATACAGTTCATAACGGCCATCCAACGAAAATGTCGCAGGACAACGTTCAGAAGTTTATTGACAGATACGTGAGCCTGGCCAGAGAGAAAAATCCGCAAGTTCCGCAACATGTATATTGCCATATGTTCAGGCATTCACGGGCTATGCATCTATACAGGAACGGTATGCCTCTTCCTTTGGTATCGGAATGGCTTGGGCATGTACAGATCAATACAACTAGAAAATTCTACGCAAACGCCGATACAAGAATGAAAAAGGAAGCTATTGATGCAGCTACTTCAAAAATGAATCCAGTATTGATAAAAGATTATGATTTTGACTTCACAAATGATGAACAACTGCTTAAGAAGCTTTATGGCCTGATGTAAATAATCCCGACTTTTGAACTCAAAAACCTGAAGAATGGAACGTATCTTCAGGTTTTTCGGGATAATGTAAAAATCGGGATAAGTGGTGTTATCCCGAATTCGGGATAACACCACCGTACATGCCGTTCGGCATACGGCGGTTTGGTCATCTGAAGATACAATCATATGTTTTGTATCTTTTCTTTTATCATAAACATTCATGATCGCTTGATATCATCGCTGTCTTATTACTTCCTGATAAAGAAAGCCGATAAGTTTACCCTCATAATTACGTTTCAAGCTCTTACCGATTCAGACCTGGTGATTATCACAATACATACTCGCTGATAAGATGACCATTCAGCCCTTCAGTACTGTTGAGCACCTAATATGGCCTCTGCTGACTTCTTGCGATAAGCCGTTTTCGACCATCTTTACTGATTGATGTATTAAATCGCTCAGACATGATGTCCGCAAGATCTCACGGGATAAGCTGTACCTCTTTCCTCGTTTACTCTCCTCCCTAATAAATCAAGTGTTATTTGCCTTATTCTAAAGGCTAATTTGAAATTTGTACCTCTTTGTAATGAACGAATATACGGAATGATCGTAAGTTTTGAAGGAATACGTCCAGGTTTTTCGAAGTTTCAGGTACCAGA
>JAFRJA010000215.1 GCA_017432545.1 Erysipelotrichaceae bacterium | reverse complement strand
TGGTCAGATGAGCTTCCCTCGCAATTAAGAAAACAAAAGACAGAAGAAGAAAACGCATAGCTGCATGACAGAAACTTTAAAACTTCTATTATGGACTATGCGTTTTATTATTCACAGGTACGGATTATTGGGCGATTACTTTTAACAACGTAACACCCAAAATGCATGGTGCAGCCTTAACAACGACCGTCAGGAATTTCCTAAAATCATCAGCCGTCAGGGCAAAAGAAAAGCTCGCCTACGATGAAACGAGCTTGTATGGTATTGATTTTCAAAGTTCTTATTGCGTCACCATCGGCAATGCGAGTTATATCTGTAAACCGATGCTGCTGATGGGCTTAACGGGCGGCTATGAATATATCGCTGCCGAACACATCTATGATAGTGCCATAAAATGTAAAGATAAAACTATAGCCTTTGTGGAAGGAGCCTCCCACAATTTCAAAGCCATCGATGAAAGATACGGAGATACGATCTCATCCTGCTTCAACTACGTCGATAAGTGGATAGCACAAAGATACCTTTAAGGATCTTAGATCCGATATCTTCCTTCTTCATCGACATCGAGATGGGCATCATAGAAAGCCTTGATGCCATCGATCATATATTCAACATCCTTTGAGCCTGCCGTCTCAACCGGCGAATGCATGGCCCATTGACCCAACCCGATATCGGCACAGATGATCGAGACATGGGATTCCGAGATATTGCCTAAAGTTCCCCCGCCTCTGGTGCCGGTCTTGTTGGCAAAATGCTGCCAGGGAATATTATGATCGTTCAAGAGTTTTTTAAATAATGAACCGCTCAAGGAATCGGTAGTATAGGATTGGGAAGCGTTGTATTTGATGACGATGCCCTTGTTTATGACCGGAGCGTTGTGATGATCATATAATTCAACGTAATTTGGATGCAAAGCGTGCGCATTATCGCATGAAAGCATGAAAGCTCTTTGAACAAGTATTTGATAGTCAAGATCCAAATCTTTGCACAAACGGCTTAAAATGCCCTGTAAGAGGTCGGAATCGGCACCCTGTCTGGTTCGTGATCCGACTTCTTCATTGTCAAAAGAGACATAGATATTGATATTGTCTTCGTTGTTTCCTTTCAGAAAACCCATCAATGAAGTATAGGCACATTCCAGGTCATCGATATGATTACTGGTAAAGAACTCATCATCCTTTCCCCAGATAAAGGATTGTTCAAACGGTGACAAAAACAGATCGTAACCCAGGATATCTTCTTTAGCGACTTTCAAACCACCGGCGAGATATTCGTTCAGATCGAAATCATTTCCGACCGTGATGATCGGAAACATCTCTTTACTGACATCGATCGGTTTGTTTTCACCTTCTCTGTTAAGATGAGGAGCCATGGAAGGAATGATGCATACCGGCTTACTTCCCTTGAAGAATCGACCGGATATTCCACCCTTTTCATTGACCATGACTCTTCCAGCCAGGATCAGAGGTCTGTCAAACCATGGCCTTTTCAGTAAGCCACCGTAAGTTTCAACATTAAACCTTATCCCGTTTTCATCTTTGATCAAAGCATCCGGTTTTAACTTAAAACCAGGACAATCCGTATGTGATGCACTTATATGCAAGGAAGCTTTCGCAAGCCTCTTGCCTACATTGATGGCAATGATCGAAGAATCATTTCGCGTCACATAGTATTTGCCGCCCTTGACGATCTTTTCTTCATTTAAACGTTTATAACCGTTTTCTTTCAGCTTCTTTTCAATGTTACAGACAGCACCAAAGGCTGTAGGAGAGTTCTCTAAGAATTCTACAAGATCTTTTACCATACTTATCCACCTCGTTATCAATTATAGAAAAAATAAGCCCTTAAGGCTTACGGAAATGATGATAATTCAAATATTTTCTTTTTAAACTGGTTTTAAGCAAAACGCATGACGATCGTTTTCGATTTAATATATTTATCCTGTCTGATCGTCATTTTGAACCTTCCGGTATCCCATTAAAGCTATACTAGAGTAAGAATTTCTCTTGCTTTTTCTTCTGATTCATTTCTTTTTAAACCCTTAGATTCGAAATAGTTACTAAGTTCTTCAAGATGCTTTTTTGATATTTCTTTCAGCGCTTTTTTTCTAGCTTCTTCTCTTACATCTATGAGCAGATCGCCAAAACCTTTTGCCATATCAATTCCTTCCAAAAATATAAACTTCAAATTCTTTTCATTGAACTTTACTTTGACAGGTTCCCTTCGTGATGATCTTATCGTTGATTTATTATATCGTTGAAAAGACGAATGAATATTCTCAAGGCAAGTTCAGCAAAATACCGTGCTTAATTCAGCAATTTTGTTAAGATAACTTTATCTCTTTTGAATCGGAGAAAAGAATTGATTTGGCTTTTTCTTCCGACTCACTTCTTGATAAACCTGTAGATTCAAAATAATTGCTAAGTTTTTCAAGATGTTCAATAGATAATTCATTTTTTGCATCTCTTATTAGATCATCAAGGCCCTTGGCCATATTAGATATCCTCCTTTGAATTCGTTTTACCAGATGTCAGGAAAACCCAAAAGGTTTCGTTAAGAAAACTTTATCTCTTTTGAACCAGAGAGAAGAATTGTTTTAGCTTTTTCTTCTGACTCGTCTCTTGATAAACCTGTAGATTCAAAATAATTGCTAAGTTTTTCAAGATACTCAATAGATAATTCTTTTTTTGCGGTTTTCTTCATATCCTCGATGCCTTTGCACATGTTGACCATTCCTCCCTTTTTATTCAGTTTAAACCTTGTTGCGTTCATTTCATTAATGGTAGCAACAAATTCATTCGACCTTTCCTTGAAGCGATCGTCATTCATGAATTCATACATCTTCTGTTCGTCTCTGGAATATTTAGAAAATTCCAAAGCCAGTCCGATTTCGGTCGTTAAACTTTTCAAGACATCATCCGACAGATCGTGAACACTGATCAGATGAAGCTTATAGTCATCAATGATGTCCTTATATCTATTAACGATACTAGAATCCATCATCTCGTGAAGTGACTTCGGTGCATCCCATCGATCAGGAGACCAGCACAGAACCAGTGTTATGACCGGTTTGATCAAAGTTCCTTTTGGGAAACCACTCATCCACTCAGCTTTATTATACCCTTTTTTGTTTCCTTTCCTGAATTCCTTGCTGATTTCAGAGATCTGATTGGAATAGTTTATCGCATCATACAGCATTGTTCTAACCGGCATCGCATAGTTGATCTCAGATTGATTCTCCAGTCCCAAAAGCAGGTATGCAAAGTGGCTATCGACTTTTATTTCCGCCCTTTTAAGAACATCGCGATACTTCTGTTCGATAAGCATCTTATCAAGTACGGCCGTGATCTCCGTAGAATCTTTCTCAACAAGTTTATCGGGATCTACGACATTATCCTCAAAAACAAACCTGTTGAAAAGTTCAGCAAATACATCATTATTTCTTGTCAGCAATTTAGTAGTCGAATCCTTTTTGCCCATATTCCTCTTCCAGATCTTTTGTCCAAAACAAGATCTTTCTGTGGCGTAATTCTATCATGGAATCAAGATCGCTTTTTGCCCCTTTTTGTCGTTTTTGAACTATTTTGAATGTTTTTCTTCTTTTTCAACTCGATATTAGCCAATTTGATCCCCAATCCAAGACAATGAGCATAACAAAAAGAATTCTCTATTTCTTTTTCTTTACCCTTGACATGAATAAGACTATTGATATACTTGTTTTCCGCTACATAGTCATAGCCATCAAACTGATCAAAGCAGGCACCTAGATCTATTAATCATATAAGAAAACAAGGCAGCCGTCTATAACTAAATGCCTTGTCTTAAATAACGATCTTTTTAAGCTTTTTAAAGAAGATCCTCTGAAATATACCTAATCCACTTATGAAATGATTTGACGTCTATCAGAAAGCCTTTAAACTCATTTCAAGCTCATTGCAACAAAGATCACTCATAATACTTTCTTTCCAGATATGCCATGGTAGTCTCCGCAAAAGCATACTGGTTCATATATTCGCCTCTGAACTGATTGATCAGTTCGGTATTTCCTTTCAGATACTTGTAATAATCGCAATCTACCTCATCGACATTCAAAGACAAACCCACTTTATCTCTGAAAACGATATGAGATAGATCATAATCATTCAAGGAACGGATCATATCCGTAACTACCATTCTCATCTGTAATGACTTCAAGGAATTGGTCACATTATCATCCGGCAAGAGATTGCCGATGATCATATCGGAATCGCAAACCGCACCTCTGCGATCCACGAGATAGGCAAAGAGTTCCTTACTCTTGGTCCGATAAAAATGTAAAGGTGAGTCATTAACAAAGACCTCAAAGTTGCCGAAACACTGGATCCTGATCTTCTTTTCTTCGATCCTGGAATAGATCGGATAACGAAGATGATCCAAAGCATCCTCTATAGCCTTTCTGGTTACCGGTTTTTCAATATAAGCACTGGCATATAGATCAAAAGCCTCCGGCATATATTCCCTGAATCCGGTCACAAAGATGATATTGATATTTGGTTTCTGTTCCTGCAGTATTTTTGCCAGTCTGATCCCGTTAATATTGGCATTTCAGCATCCTGAAAAGCTATATTGCAGTCACTTAAAACATCTTTTGACTCTACGACCTTTTTGGCGTCATAGAATTCAAAAACATTTATAATTACGGTTTAAATTTACTAGATGAATATAACAAATAAGCAACAAATCAAAGATAATTGAACTTTCAACGAAATTATTTTGGCTATTCTTTATTTAATTCTTCGATTTTACATAACAAAATATATCTTGCATCTTCATAGTCAGCCGAACATTTTATTAGCATGACCGTTTTATCTTTTCCTTCAAAGCTTGCTTCCGACTTAAAAGATGAAGTTCTGATCATATCGTTTATAAAAGATGCATATTCATCTTCGCTATCAAAATTGAATTGTAGAAATGGTATCTTGGCATCAACCACTTTTCCAGCCAATGGTTTTAAAACATAGGTCTTTTCCGGCGTTTCAAAGATTATCTCTTTATGTTCTTCGTAAAAAGATTGTCTCTTATATCTTTCAAGTATAAAGAACATCGATCCATTCAACATCGAATGGCCATAGATCGCAGTTATCTGGTCGGTAAAGAGTTCTCTGTTGCGAAAATCAACGAATAGGGTTCCTAAACTGTTCCATTCGCCTGTATAGAGATGGTGAAGATAGTATTCGTTGTCTTCTCCTTTTACGACCGGATAATCGATCACGGTATCATTCAAAGTGATCCAGCCAACGATATCATCGTTGACCTGTTTTAAAGCATCAAAATCGATCCTTTTTTCTTCTTCAGTATTTTCTTTGATAGCGATTTGTTGAATATCGCTGTACGTATCAGTTCCTTTATCATATTCTTTTGCGCTTTGTATGATCATATAGGCATTAAAACCGGAAATCAGTATCGCAGCAATTAAAAAAAACAAAAGTGCGATCTTAAATCTTTTATCGATCTTTCTTTTGTTTTTCTTACTCATAGCTATATTTTAATCTTATCCGAAACGATAAACAACAGCATTGAACAAATGATGAGCTCTGCAATAAACAGTTTTCCGGATGAAGTCGATATATAAGCACCGGCAGCACCGAGAAACGCATAATGATGTTCAACAATGCCGATCAGTTCGGTATAATCGACATCCTTGAGATCTTCATCAGCATTGGCATCCCCTTTTGTCACAAATCTTCCATCAAAAGTGTTGTTTGTCACCACACGGTGTGAAACTACGACAGCATTGGAATAGTAGGCGATGATGTCCCCTTCCTGTACTTCATAGGGATCGATCGGCTTCACCAAAAGCAAAGATCCTACCGGTATTTCCGGCTCCATAGAACCGGAAACAACATTGTAAGTCTCATAGCCTAACAATCTTGGAACACTTAACGGGATCAGCGTCAGCAAGACACCAACAAGCACTAAAGAAGCAAGAAGCCTGGCAATTACTACCAGGCTTTTTTGAAGCTTCTTATTTATCTTCTTATTGCTCTTCATTCTTTCTTCTCTTGAATAAGAATGTCAGGAAGAAAATAAGCATTGCAAGAGCTATACCGGTTCCGCCCACAAGCCAAGGTTTAGAGAAGAACTCCTCCCAGAATGATGTAGGAACTTTCTCAGGCTCGATAATGACATCAGGCTGATTGTCGCCTTGATTATCACTGGGTTCAGGATTGACCGGTTCAGTCTGAGGAACCTCAGGTTCATCGATATCAATGATCGGTTCAACAGGTGTAGCAGGAGCAGCACCGCCTCCGCCACCACCGGTTCCACCACCTTCACCAGGTACATAGATCACCGTTTCATCATAAGTGATCTCTTCGCCAGGAACAATCTGCCTATAGTAATATTCAATGATCGTTCCGTTTTCTTTGATAGTACCGGTAAAGCTAAAGCCTCTGGTCGCTTCTGTACGATCAGTTTCGGAATCTTTCCAGTGACCTCTTACAACGATATAGTCTTCATAGCCGTCAAAGAATCTGGAGCCAACGATTACTTTCTCGTCCTTGTAAGCATAGAAAGTATCGTGGTCGTCAGTTTCACCTGTTGCAGTCATTAGGTTAGTTCCATCTTCGGTAAAATAATAGACCTGATAAGAATACTGTTCACCTTTAACACCGTATGAAGCAACAAGATAAAGATCTTCTTCAACAGTCAGGTTATCACTGTTCTTCAATAATTCATCCGCATCAAGATAATGACCCGAAATGTGGATTCCTTTAACATAATACTTCTCATCTGTTGAAGTAATACGATAATATACCTTATTCAAATCACTTTGATCGTAGATGATATAAGAATCGCTGCCGGCTTCAGAACCAAAGCCAAGTACCGCACCTTCCGGTACCTCGGCGACTTTATTTACCGAGCCATACAAACCTTCATCTACAAAAACCTGATATTTCGTATCGGCATCAACTTTGTTAGTTAAAGAAGTAAGCAAGAGAAGCAGAGCAAATAAAATACTAAATACTTTCTTATTCATCTTAGGCTCCCTTCTCGTTTCTTAAATAACGATAATAAGCGTATAATGTTACAGCAAGAAGGATCAGTGACAATGCTTCTGCAATGATATAGAAATTTACATTGAGATGATCACCTGTATCCGGGATATAAATGATCTTTTCTTCACGTCTCTCTGTTGGCTCCGGTGGGATTTCGACAGCAAAACGGAATTTGACCCTACCTAAAGCGTCCTGATAAGTATTGACCTGAGTCTCACCATCAAGCGTCAATTCAAGCGTTACGGACTCGTTTTGGCCTTTAGAGAAGCCCTGATGGAGAAGGAAGTATTCCTTTAAAGCATCGGTAGCTTCTTCAATACCAGTCATCTCGTCACCACCAACGATATCGCTGGAGTATAACGGAGCACTCTTGCCGGTATAAGTAAGTTCATAATCATAAGCAGCATCAGCAGCGTTTGCACTTAATGTTTCAAACGCTTCCGAGTTGTTGTACATATACCAGTCAACTGAACTCTTGTATTCGTTCTTGATATTGAAAGTCAATCTCATCGAATCACCAGGTAACATATCAGGCAAATCTTCCGCTAAGTCTGTTACAACATTACCCTCTTCATTTCTGTATTCGATCTTTTCATCAGCAGTGAATACAACATCATATTTGATATCGTAGTCAAACGGTTCTTCTGCATGAATGTTTTTAGCATAGCCAGGAAGAACAAGGAGCAGAAGTGATAAATATATCATTAATTTCTTCATATCGTTATCTCCTCCCTTACTGCAGTTTTAAAGAGCCATCTTCGCCAACGGTAACATCTCTACCCCAGGCAGACTTGACAGCATCTTCACCATGTTTGATCTGAACACCATCAACTTCAAGAAGAACTTTGAAGCTCTTGCCGTTATAAGCATAATCGTAAGTAATGGTCGTATAGATGGTCTTTCCGCTTTCATCTACAACTTCATTTACAATCTCATCTTCCGTATAAAGCAATTTGATAGCACCATCAAGCTGCAAACCTTTGATCAGGACATCAGTATAATCATCAGCTGCCAAAGGTTTCAGGTAATACCAGATCTCTTTTTCGGAAGTAGAGAACTTGGTATCTTTGGCCCAATTTCCCGCTTCATTGTAATCAAGCGTGATCAGAGAAGCATCCAAAGATGTATCTTTATTGTCCTCTTCATCAAGCCAGTACTTATATACAATTACACGGACGAATTCATCGATCGTTCCCGAATTCATGACACGGAATTCATCTTTGTAGGAAACTCCAGCTTCAAGATTCAGGCCCGCAAAAATTTCAGATCCCATGACTCCTTTTGCCGGATCCCAGGAACTGCCATTATAGTTACGATAAGCCACGTTAGTCCAACTGTCTTTTTCTGAATCACCTTCCTGTAAGGTAACACCGATGTTGCTGGAAATCATCGTCGCCGTATATTCATCGGATTCCTCAGATGGTGTAGCTCTGACAGCCGAAACAGTAGTATAAGCCAAAGAACCTAAGGCGATCATCAGTAAAACAAGGTATATGATCGGAGATTTATTTACTTTTTTCATTAGCCATCTACCTCCGTCGTCGGCTCTACCGTGGTTTTCCAGTCAGCATACCACCAGCCGTTCTTCTCTGAATCGAAGTATTTGTATTCAGCAGAAGGTTCAGTCTGTGAGAATAAAGCCGGGGTCATTTCATGAAGGACGATCACACTGAACGAATCACCTTCTTCAGCATCCGCCGGATATTCGATCTTGATGTTCAGAGTAGTTGCTGTTGAAGCAGGCAAACCGCCTTCTTTTCCATCGATCGGCGTGGTGTAGTAATAATAACCATCATCGCCATTGACCCAGCCATCGTTTAACGTTACAGATTCAACAGTGCCGCTAGGTGCAATATACTTGACTCTTACAAATACCGGATCACTGTTATCTTCGGCAACTATCGTTATCTGCTTTTCCTGATTCTTGAAATCTTCTTTGATATCACTTCCATCAGAAAGTGAAACTTTGACAGTACCTTCGGTTTGCGCATAAGTATAGAAGTATGCTAAAGCAGAAGGCACGGTAACGATCGCAAGCAGCACGATCGAGATCATGATGATCAGTTTATTAAAATACTTATTCATAATTATCGTTACCTCCATCAAGATCTTCCGCATCAGGATAATTCCAATTCTCTTCTCCCTTCGTGAAGGTATTCTTAATTCCGTAACCCTTCTTCCTCTTGTCATCGAGTTTATTCCAGAACTTCCAAGTCTGAGCTATCGGGTTGCCATCATCATCTTCTTCGATTGGAGTGATGATCGAAGAATCAGGTAATTCCCAATTATATAAAACATAGGAAGCTCCAGCATATTCCTCAGTTACAACAACATAAGTATTCACAAGGATATCATCCAGAACGAGTGAATCATCTCTGTATTCACCGGCATCTTCGATTCCGATCGCAAGAACTTTCTCATAAATCGGATCATCGCCAGCTTTGTATGCTTCTTCACTTTCGTATCCCTGTACTCTGAAAACAACTGTCGCAGGTTCGCCACCTAAAGAAACATATTTGATGATCTCCATCAAACCGAATCTGTCTTTTTCGGAATACTTAACATGAACGATCTCGGTTTCACCTTCTTCAGTCTTAACTTCTTCATCAAGATTAACCGGATTGACATTGTCACCAACTACAAATACAAGATACGGATTGAAATCATATTCTTTATCATGAGAATTGGCAAAAGAATAGTAATTGCCATCTTCGTCCTTCAGATATTTATCAACATCTGCTTCCGCAATAGGTTTAGCTTCAGTTCCTTTATTCCTAACGATCGCAAGATAAAGACCTGCATCTACTGCGTTTTCTGTATTTATAGGGAGTTCTTGTTTAGTTGATGCTATTTTAGGATTACTTCCAAAAACGATACCGGCAGCAGTATTTGCCAGCTCACTTAGATCCTTTTTGCTTCTAATCTCGTTATATGTCGGATCAGCGTCTCTTTGTTCTTTATCAACACCTACATCCAGTCCATCAAATACATCCTTAAATGCTTTAGTCTCTTCCGTTGTTTTTAACACATACGTCGTCTGTTTTGTATTGCTTCCATCCCAAACGATGTCAGCAATCCTGTACAGATCGATAACTAAAGTACCTTCAATGGAACTCGCTACTGAAGAATCAATTGTAAACTTCAACTTATCTCCTTCAGCATCAATGGACTTAAATGAAAGACACCCGACCACCATCAGCAAGGTCAAGGCAACTTTAGCGATGAAATCCATCTTTCTTTTCATCTCTTCACTCCCTTCTTCGGCTTTCTGCTTCCAAATAATACAATCAGCACCAATACAATAATAATCGGAGCAGCGATAAATGGCGCTACATATACGCTGTCGATGATCAAGGCATCCGCCATGACCGCTATATCACCCTGAGGATTATCAACTCTGTGCCCTCTTACTAGAAGCCTATGGCTATTGATGCCATAAGGCGTACAAGTGACAAGTGTGCAATAATCCATGCCAGGAACGATATTTAATTCGCTAAGATCAGAAGGCTCAACAACTCTGATCTGGTCGACCTGATAAGTGTATGTCTCTCCCAATATGTTCAAGGAGAAGATATCACCCTCAACCATCTTATCCAGATTTGAGAATAGTTTAGCGCTAGGTAGTCCTCTATGTCCGGTCAAAACACAGTGAGAACCATCGCTCTGATCCATGACCTTCCCCTCATTATAGTTATAAGAGAAGGCTCCTACCGGAAGACTTGTCTCTTCCAGATGACCGATACTGGTCTGAAGAACGGCTTCATTTGTACCGTGGTAGATAGGAAGCGTAAGCTTGATCTTATCGATCTGAATGTAACCCATCGTACCATTTCCGGTAAAATTCAGTGTCTCGTTATACTTTTCCCTTTGCTCATCACTCATCTTCCAGTCAATGCCTTGCAAAGATAGCTCCGCATTGTACTCCAATGCCTTAGAGATCTCTTTTTCATAGTCTTCCTTGGACATCTTGGAAACGGCATCAGAATAAGACATAATAGCCCTGGACTGATGGAATGAATTCCAATAATCGGCAATCGAAGGATAAAGCAACAAGAACAAGCCTAGAAAGAATACGGCACCGATAAGAACTGAACTCCAATTCTTCTTAAACCAGTTTTCATTTGGAGCAGCAATATTTTCCTTAACACTTTTTTTAAACATCGACTAACTCCAATCCTGCCATACAGCAAGATATCTGTACACATCAAAGACATGTATACATATCCATATATATAGCTAATCAATTATATCCATTTCTTTGCAACAACAAAGCAACAAATATAGTCCCATATCAGGGAGTCAATTTAATGGCTCCCTGATATATTTGAATAAAGAAGAATTATCCGTTAACTCTCTTCTTAGAGACAAGGATGATTCCAGCGCCTAAGACCAGTGCAGCACCAGCTACATGGAAGATCGTAGTACCGATACCACCGGTTGAAGGAAGAACAGTACCAGACTGGTTGACAACAGGCTGATACTCATCAGCTGTCATGTCAGCAAAAGCAGTATCCTTGTCTTCTGTCAGTGTCAGAGTAACGTCCTCTTTAAGCATGTTGTAGCCAGGAAGAGTGTAGGTCTCGGTGAGGGTATATGTCTTGTCATCATCAAGACCACGGATCTTAATCAGACCATCCGCATCAGTAACAACTTCGTTAGTTGCACCAACTACATCTGCACCAGCAGGGATGTAATAGCCATCTGCAGTCTTGGTTACGTTGAAAGCTACGCCATCTTCAAACAGATCAAACTTGACACCTTCCAGAGGTTCTTCATCGCTGTTTGTCTTAATAATACCAGTGAAGTAAGTAGTATATTCAACAGAATGCGGAAGAGATTCATACTCATTACCATACTTCAGGGTCGCCTCGTTCATACGATCTGTATCAACCAGAGCGTCATCATTAATGGTCATGGAATAAGCGAATACAATATCAGTACCCTTGTTTACGGCCGTTACAGTGATGATTTTGTGCCAAATTTCGCCTGTTCCAAGAGTTCCATCAGTAACATCGGTAGCCGGAGTAACCACTAAATCATTGTTATAAGTAAGACCTTTGGACGGCTTATCCCAAACTTCGATTGTCTCACCAACCTTAGCAGCCGCGGGAATTGTAACTGTAACCGTATAGTCAATAGAATCACCAATAGCAACGTTGAGAGCTTCACCAGTATCTGTGTCAACGATTGTAATGTTATCTTCGTCTTCCTCTTCCTTTACGATAGGCGGGTAGTCATTCTTTTCATTTACGGTGATGTCTGTGGTAGCAGCAATTACGTTGTCACCAGTGTCACTGGACAGAACATAGTAACCTTTTTCAACTTCTGCAGTCCATGCACCATTAGCGAAGGTCATGCTTCCAGTGTCTTCATAAGCGTTGTTGGCAACAAGCCATTTAGCGGCAGCCTGAAGAGTCTCGGCATCAGTATCAACGCCTTCTTTCCATGTGATAACACTCAGATCGCTTCCGGAGATTGCCTGAACATCAAACCAAATGTTTCCAGAATCTGCAAGCGCTGTAGCAACAGCAGCAGTTGCATAGTAAGATACCTGACCATCGCCTGTAGCTACGTTGGCAACACCGTCAGTGTGTCCGCTTGCGTTAGAAGATTCAAAGTCTTCAGCAGGAACAGCAGTGAAGATCTTGTACCATGTAAATGTACGGCCAGCGTCGGTTGCCTCGCCACCATAAGAGCTGTCACGATTTACGGTGATAGTAACTGTGTCTGCTTCTCCATCTTCAGCCATGACTCTTGTGGCCAGACTCATAACCATCAATACAGCTACGAATACGACCATAAGCTTCTTTAATAATTTCATAGTAGTTTTCATTATCCTTTCTATAATCGTTTTTTTGTTTGTTTTGTTTTAATAAATCTTTTAAATTTATTTTTGAAATAGTTTTCGGCGTAGCTATAAGCTTCGTCGAATAGAGGCTAATTTGCGATTATTTAACCTCCTTTCTTTTTCTATTACGCCTCAAACTATATTCATACAGTAATGATCCTGTGATAAGCATAGAGCCTAAGATGATATATCTTGATGTACCAGGACCACCGGTGTTAGGTAATGGCGAACCAGACGGGTTATTAATCGTTATAGTGTAACCAATAATAGCTCCATCCTCATCGTAGTTAGTTATTAATCCGGTTGTTAGTGATGCAACATAATCATCCTGTATATAAGAAACTGTGTAATCCTGACCTCCAGGGGTTAACTGAATAAAAATTTTAACAGGAGATGTCAGCATATTATAACCATCATTAGTACTAGTTTCTACTAGATAATATGTACCTCCCAATAAATTGCCAATATTAACTTTGCCATCTTTATCGGTACTAATGTTTTTGATTTCGTTTCCGGATGCATCCTTTGCTATTACGTTGTTATCAGGATTCTTTGCATCATATGTTGAATATAAATCGAATGTTACATTTGCAAGCGGATTTTCCTCCTGACCATCACCAATTTTCAATAGGCCTACATTAGCAACCGGAATCTTATTTGTTACAACTGCGCTGCTGGCGCTGTTGCCCTCTACGCTATACCAAGTATTACCATCCTTTGTCACTGTTTCGCCAACCGTTGATTCATTGTACGAAGTGGCACTTCCTGTTCCGACCGCGATCGTGTAGTCAACCGACTGCAAAGCATACTGACTTGAACTGTTCAATGTCTCAGTTACATAGTATAGTGCACCAGATTCAATATTGACTACTCGTACAACATCTCCAGGGTATAGAGTTATATCAAATGACGTTCCCGTTCCATATATATGAGGAGAACGGCTTCTTATGATATTCCCGTCTTCATCCCACTTATCAGCATTTTCCTCATAAGCAGGATTCTTTTCACCGTAGTAGTATCGATAGTCATAGCTGTAAGATGTACCATCACTTGTGGTCTTTACAGGAAGAGCATTTCCATCTGCATCTGTAAGGTGCACCGTTAGTGTAAACGGATCATAGGACTCTATCTCGTTTCCATCTAAATCTACGACCTTCTTCTCAACGTTGATACCACCCTTGATCGTGTTGGTAGCAGAGAGGGTTGCTGCCTCATACATATCCGAAACACCGGTAATGTTTCCACTGTCATCATACGTGAAAGTAACATATGTGAGAGTTCCATTCACAAGCATCGGATGATGCGAATATGCAGTCAGTTCAAAGTGGCTATTAATATCCTCCTCAGAGAAGATATAATCATGACCTGGTTCAATAATCGCATATGTTACGCCGCCATAGGTTACATGTGTTGCATCCGGATCGTAAGCCGAACTGTCACTGGTTACCATCAGGCCAGGTGCAATGCAAACAGCTTCAGGAATCTTCCAGTCGGTCTCGTCGCTGATCTCAATATTCTCCATATATAGAGTCTTATCCTTTGTCAGATCAAGAACGACTGATCCTTCTACCTCTTCACGCTGGGAAGGATCCAGAGAATCATCCCACTTTTTCTCAACCGTCATTCTTGCTTCTGATAATCCAATCGGATCAGGGTTTGTGATATTTGCCGTAACCGGATCAGAAGTTACTGTTGTCGTTTCTCCATTTATTGTTGTAGTTGTAACTGTAGAATAGGTGACAGTTGGATAATCTGTATTCGTCTTCAGGACATACATCCCACCAGAAACCATGATCTGTGATTTCTGAGCATCCGTCAGGCTATCATAAGTCACTTTATGGTTATTAAGGTCTGCAACGAGATCGACGGATTGCTGTGAAGGCCAGACAACAAAGGTAAGAGTATAGGTAACACCGTCCTCCAATACCAAGTCATCCAGATCCCACTCTACTTCTCCGTTTTCATTGATCGTTGCTGCTGGGGCATCTGTCCATTCCACACCAAGGCCATCGTTGGCAGTATGATCATACTTTTCATTATCGTCGGCGTCTGTTCCACCGCTTCGATAATATTTAAGACCTGTTACTGAGCCATCAGTAGATGTCTTCAGGTTCGTGGATGTCATCGATGTGACACCATCAGTCAGATCAACATTGGTGTAACCAACACTGTTTGTGATATCCTGCACAATATTCTGCAATGCAGATGTTAATGCGGAAGTATCAGTCGCATCAAAGAAGTATTTAGTTAGGGCATCCGATGCATTTGTATTATCTCCGTTACCATATGCATAATTTACAAGTCTTCTAAGATAATCAGCACTGGTACCACTTCCATAAGTAAAAATGCTGTAAAATGTATGTCCTGCATCGACAATAGCCTTTGCGTCAGGTTCTGCTTGTTGCAGCTCATCTGAATAGTTTGTATTTACGTTATAGCTCCCATTGTGAGTGGTAGGTTCACCATCAGTCAGAAAGATTACATATACATTTTCATCAGGCTGAGCCTGTTTCTTTGCGTTAGCAACTGAAAGAGCATATTCCATTGCCTCTTCCCAGTTTGTACCAGTAGACCTACTGTCATTATTGACATAGCCCATCAACGTGTCTTTGTCTGTTGACCAACCGCTTTCGGTATTTCCACTCCAGTTATTCCCACTGTTTTGAGATCCATCTCCTCTTCCGGTCGCAAAACTTATTACTTTTATTTCTAAAATATCCGCAAGCGATGTTCCATCAGTAGTAGTCTGACCCGGTTTGTTCTGGGCAAGAAGCGTTCCAACTACCGTATCAAGAGCTGCTTGCTCCTCATCTAGTCTGTTTGACTGTGTTCTCGTATAAACTGTTCCAGAGTAAGGATTGCTATAGTTATAGCCTCCCCATCCACCACCGGTTCTGGTTCTATAATATGTACCATTATTGTAGTAAAGTGTTATATATTGATTGTTATAATATCCGTAATAAGTTGTCCCCGACTGATGTGCGCCTGTATATGGTGTATAAGAGTACACATTTGAACTCATACTGTTAGAACGGTCCATAACAATGACAACGTTAGACTTTGTCACGTTTGTCGATGAAGAGGACTGTGCAGCACCTGTTACACTCAAAGCCAAGGTATAAGAACCGTCCCCATTTGAAATTAAGTTTTTATTTGTTGCAGGAGCATTTAATCCTGCTGCCTTTAAAGTCGTACTTGCATTCTTTGTTGCAGCAGCCAGCTTCAACTCTTCTGCTTCTTCTTCAGTTAGTAAATTATCGTAATTCGGATACGTGATAGATACGTCGTAATTACCGATTACGCCTTCTTCATCAGTTGTTTCCTGCCCTACATATGTACCTGTATCAGAGAAACTCTCCTGTTCATATTTGAAGCTTACAATCTCACCATCCTCAACAATTGTATCAACATTTTTAATGATTTCTATGCCGTCTTTTACATAGTGCGCAACACCTGCAATGGTCTCTTCCGACGCTTTAAATCCTTCGTCGTAAGAAATCTCTACCGTTACCGGCACTTCAGGTTCGATCTCCTCCTCACCATTCATAAACTTGATATCAAAGAATCGTGCACCGTCAATGTTTATAGGCCGAATATCCATATCGTATTGAGAAAGATCTAAATCTTCCGAAATATCATTCCTAATTTTCTCGACTTCAAGATACTCTTTATTTATTTCAAACCATGCCTGTCCAAGATGCTCAATATATTCATCCGATGAAGAATCAATCTCTGATACGATCAATTCAGTTCCGATTGGGACATTCGCTGCTTCAGGAACAGTAATAACAACCTTAAATCCATCTCCGTAGAATGAATATTTTTCTTTTCCTTCCTCAATGATTTCTGTTCCTACTACCGCATATACAGAGAATCCATCCGTTTCAAAATTTATAGAAGAATCTTCTTTTGAAATTAAAGTTTCAAGAACATCAGGATCTCCCAAAACGTTTAAATGAACTGCTTTAGTGTCATCAACAGTTGTATTTAAATCATCCAGTTCGATTTTTACACTCACTTTTGAATCAGGCTGGATCTTATTGCCATTCTCATCATAGATGGAAATATCAAATAATCTCAGATACTTGATTTCTTCTCTATCTAGAGACCTATTAATTTCCTGATAATAATCATTATATAAAGAATTATTTTTTTCTATTTCCGTTACTTCAAGATAAGAACCTTGGGGAATATTGGCTTTTTCATCATATGATACCGTTATTTTATAGGTATCTCCTTCATCATCGATATAGTAAGTTTCAATCATTACTACAGCATATGTGGAGAAATCTTTTGATTCAAACTTAACTTCGTCGTCATCAGAATCCTCTTCTGATTGTTCAACAATCGAACCTTTCCCTTCATTGTCAATATGTACAACGGTAGTATCTTTAGCGTCTTTGATGAGATCAGAAACTAATGAGACCTTGATTTCGCAAGCTGGCTCGATCTCATTGCCGTCTTTATCATAGAAGGTTATATCGACGGCTTGTACTCTTTTTACTTTGGAATTATTCAAAGTATCATTTATGGTATCCAGAACTTCTTCAGACTCGATGGGGGTAACGATCATGTAGACTCCTTCAGGGAAAGCTTCTTTAGGTGCTTCTACACTTACTTTGATATCTGTCGAATCATCATAAAAATATAAAACATCACTTTTGGTTTCTGAAACTGCATTTTCTTTTTCAATAACCGTTTCTGTTTCTTCTTCGTTTACAGTGACGCTTTCGGTTTCTGCATTATTTAAAGCAGCTTCCCTTTCCTGTTCTATTTCAAAAGGATCAGCTACTGTTTCAAGCTCATTGATAGTTGTTTCTTCCTGGGTAAGGGTCGAATTATCTATTGCCGGATCATCAATGGCCGTCTGCTCATCAATGGTCAGTGCCGGCAATACCAGCATGTATGTCGTAACAAATACGACGATACAAGCCAACGTGTAGAATAATCGCTTGTTGCGCTTAGAGTTGAATAGTCTTTCCCAATTCATAGTCTTTCCCTCTTTCATTCTTATGGAAATCGATCCTACCCATGGACCTTATTCCATTATTGGATATCCTTAAGTCTTACCCATCAACTTAAGATATCTTCTTTAATAACAGATCTACCCATGATCTGTATTTGTAATGCTTTTAAGATCTTTACTTCACAAAACCGAATTTGTTTAGTGGCCAGACCTTAAATATGATCTTACCGACGACCTGTTCATCCGCCACACAGCCGATAGCCGTATTTCTGGAATCAACAGATACGCTCCTGTGATCTCCCATCACGAAGACCCTGTTTTCCGGAACCTGATACGGAAGCTTGATATTGCAGTCTCCCAAATCCTTTTCCGAAACATAGGGTTCATCAATGAGAACGTTGTTGACATAGACGTTACCCTTTTCGTCTATATCGACCCATTCTCCCGCATTGGCGATCACCCTTTTGACCAGCACTTTATTGTTGTAATAAAATGCTATGACATCGCCCGTATTGAACCTTTCACCTTTGACAGAAAGGACATACTCCCCTTCTTCCAAAGTCGGCGTCATTGAAGTTCCATAAATCCTCAAGACCGGTAATAACAATACGGCAACAAGAACAGCGACAGCCGCAACGGTAATAAGCGTGTAGATCGACGATCTGACCATCTTCCTGAACAGGGAGTTCTGTTTCACCCTCTCTAATTCATTCTTATAGTCGTCTGCCGAATATGTGCTCATTTCTTCACTCCGTTGCTACCTTTGCTGTGACGGCCCACATATGCAGGCTTTTCGGGAACTTTAGCTGCCGGTTTAGCGGCAGGCTTGGCCTGAGTTTGTGCTTTAGGCTGTTGAACAGGTTTTTGCTGCTCAGCGGGTTTAGCCTGCTGAACAGGCTTTTGCTGCTGAACGGGTTTGGGTTCAGGCTTAGCCGGGAAGACATACTTGTCAGTCTGTTTTTCCCTGACGATGCCCTGGACATTCTCCAGATAGCGGTCAACCGCTTTCTGAGCTTCCGCAAACACATTGCTCAAGGCAAGCGATGCTTCAGCAATCGAACCCACCTTGCTGATCTTGATCTTACGGTCTGCCAGCTCGGCTTCCAGCTGTTTGTTCCTGTTCTCCAGGTCCTCCAGCCTCTTTTCCTGTTCGTACAGAAGGTCAAGCAACTCGCTTCTGGATAGTTTCGACAGTGACTTGTTGCTCACGTTTACCTCCTGCTCCACAAAAAAACTAGGTACAATTTCCCATATATATTGTATAACAATTTATCACACAATGACACATAATCGTCAAAAAATGTGTTAAATCTAGTCCAAAAGTCAACTTTTAAAATAATGAACGATGTTCAATAGTTGAAAATTCAACTAAGAACGCTATAAACTCAGAATTTTCTCAAAATCGGGTTTGAGTCCT
>JAFRJA010000214.1 GCA_017432545.1 Erysipelotrichaceae bacterium | reverse complement strand
TGATGGAGGTGGCGTTAAGCGCTCCTCCGATATTCGAACTGATGAAGATGCTGCTGACATCGGCAGTGATCGTTTTTTTATTGATCAACTTTGTGCTCATACCATGTATGGTCGAAGGCAGCAGTATGTACCCATATCTGACCCAGGGGGATTTCGGTTATTCTTTTATCATCACCAAGACCTTAGGCATCAAGCGTTTTGATGTCGCGGTCATCAAGACGGCAGATGAACCTTCATCCAAGCTGATCGTCAAAAGAGTCATTGGATTACCGGGGGAGACGATCGAATTCAAAGACAATAAACTGTATGTGAACGGTGAATATGTTGAAGAACCGTTTCTGAAGGATGTTCATACCGCGGATTTCAAGGAGAAACTGGGAAATGATGAATACTTCTGCATGGGTGATAACCGTGAAGTTTCAAGGGATTCCCGTTTCTATGGCCCGTTTGAAAAGGATCGGATCCGTTCCACCCATCTTTTTGTGATCTATCCTTTTGACAGGGTCGGCCTCAAATAGAAATGAATAATAACGATCTGTTAGACAATATCGATAAACTTCATACTACTGAACTTGGTGAAGATAGGATCAGGAAGAATCTGAAGGTCAATAATAATGATGTAATAGCTTTTCTTAAGGAAAAGATCCTGGATAAAGACTGTCTTATATATAAGAAGGGCAAGAATTATTATTGTGAGATAGGAAAAATCAGAATTACGGTTAATTCCTATAATTTCTGTATCATTACAGCCCATTTAATGAATAAGTAAAATGAACGATAACGAAAAGACAAATTCACCTCATATCAACTGGTATCCTGGTCATATGGCCAAGGCCAGACGTCTGATGGAGGAACAGCTGAAACTCGTCGATATCATCATCGAACTGCGTGATGCCAGGATCCCGGCTGCTTCAGCCAATCCGATCTTGAAGGAACTTTCCCGCAATAAACCGGTGCTGATCATTTTGAATAAGGCCGATCTTTCCGATGAAGAGGCCAATAAAGCCTGGAAGAAAGAATTTGAACACTGTCTGATCGTGGACAGCTTGTCTGAGAATCTGACCAAGAAGGTCACTGATGAGGTCAAGCTGATCCTGAAAGATAAACTGGAAAAAGCCAAAGCCAAGGGGATCAGAAAAAAAGTCTTAAGAGCGATGGTCGTCGGTATTCCTAATGTCGGCAAATCTACCTTCATAAATAATATCGTCAGGAAGAAAGTCGCCAAGGCAGAGAACAGACCGGGCGTGACTAAATCCTTGCAATGGATAAGGATCAATGAGGATGTGGAACTTCTGGATACGCCGGGCGTTTTATGGCCGAAACTCGAGAATCAGGATGATGCGCGTTTACTTGCCCTGATCGGTTCCATCAATGATGATGTACTGGATAAGGAAGATCTCGTCTATTTTGCGCTTAATTATCTGAAGGAACACTATCCGGGTTTACTGAAAAAACGTTATGAGATAGATGAAAGCGAAGATGATCTGTTAGAAGCTATTGCCCGAAAGAAACTTTGGCTTTCAAGTGAGAATGAGATCAACAGGGAAAAGGCTGTCGATCTGTTGTTAAAGGATATCAGAAGTTCCAGAATAGGAAGGATCTGCTGGCAGGATGTTGGAGAATAAATACGAAAAAGAATACTGGTCCAATGATCAGTATGTAATGGGGATCGATGAAGCAGGGCGTGGTCCGCTGTGCGGCCCTTTGGTCGTGGCCTGCTGTATCTTACCGATAAATTACGAAAACGAAAGGATCAATGATTCCAAGAAACTGAATGAGAAGAAGCGCAATGAGCTGTTCAAAGAAATAATCAAAGACGCTCACCACTATAAGTTTGCGATCGTTTCGCCTAAGGATATCGATAAATATGATATCTACCATGCGACCCAAAGAGCGATGGATGAATTAAGTAAATCAAGTTATATTCATACTCTGACGATAACCGATGCGATGCCACTACACAGAAGAGATGTCGTGGATATGGTGAAAGGGGATGCCAAGTCGATCTCGGTGGCGGCAGCCAGTATCTTAGCTAAAGTCTTGAGAGATCACATCATGTATGGCTATGATGTACTCTATCCTCAATATGAATACAGAAGACACAAGGGTTATGGGACCAAGAGGCATCTGGAACTTATGGATGAATACGGGCTCAATGAGCTCTACAGGTTCTCATATAAACCTTGTCGGATGAGACAAATGAAGTTATTCGAATAAAATTTCGCAAAAGAATAAGGAATTTAAGCTTTTTCTGGAAATAATGATATAGATGAACAGAGAAAAACTTATAGCTTATTCTTTTTATTATGGCGGAGAATATGGCAGAATCGAAAAAGCGATCGCTGATGATGAGCCATATAAAGATGTTAAGATCGAAAATGTCCTGACGATACTGGATGATGATTATCCTGAGAAACTGAGAGATCTTGAAAGAGCTCCCTATGTTTTATACTACAAAGGAGATCTTTCATTATTAGAAAAGGAAGCAATCGCAATCGTTGGTTCCAGGAATCCCTGTGAATATGCTTTAAAGGCAACAGCAGCGCTTGTGAAAGGCAATAATGATAAAGTCATAATCTCGGGACTGGCTAAAGGCATCGATGCCTGTGCGCATGAAAATGCGTCTGAAACGATCGGGATCCTGGGCTGTGGTATTGATTACATCTATCCTTTCTGTAATTACGATCTGATAAGAAGAGTGGAAAAGCAAGGGCTCATTCTATCGGAATATCCGGGCATGAGTAAGCCTTACGCCTATCATTTTCCTTTCCGTAACAGGATCATTGCCGCCCTTAGTGAAAGAGTCTATGTGATGCAGTCAGCGAAGAAATCAGGCACGATGACGACCGTCAATGAAGCTTTACATTTAGGCAAAGCCGTATCGGTCTTGCCTTATGATCTGTTTGCGGAAGAAGGTCGACAGAACAATCTTCTGATCTATGAAGGAGCTGATCCGATCACGATAGAAGAAATTGCAATTTGAATTTTTTTATGTAATATAGATAATTGTTATGAGGAATTAGTATGAAGAATCTTGTAATTGTTGAGTCACCGTCTAAATCAAAGACGATTGAAAAATACCTGGGGAAGGGTTATAAAGTTACTTCTTCTAAAGGTCATATATGCGATCTGGCCACCAATGGCAAGGAAGGCCTCGGTGTCGATGTCGATAACGATTTCAAAGCGACCTATGTCGTTTCACCGGATAAAAAAGATGTTGTAAAAGATCTCAAATCGATGGTCGATAAGGCTGATTATGTCTATCTGGCAACCGACCCGGATAGAGAAGGTGAAGCTATCTCCTGGCATTTAGCCCGTGAGTTAGGTATAGATCTTAATGAGAATAACCGTATCGTGTTCAATGAGATAACCAAGAACGCGGTTTTGAATGCGCTCAAGGAACCAAGAACGATCGATATGGCTCTTGTTAAATCGCAGGAGACCAGAAGGATCTTGGATCGTATCATCGGTTTCAAGCTTTCTAAACTCTTGCAGAAGAAGATCGGTTCCAAGTCGGCAGGAAGAGTTCAATCCATTGCTTTAAGGATGATCTGTGACAAGGAAAAAGAGATCAACGCTTTTGTGCCGGAAGAATACTGGAGCATCAGTGCGGATCTTGGCAAGAAACTGTTAACGGAATTAGCCCGCTACAAAGGCAAGAAGTTAGAGATTAAAAACGAAGAAGAAGCTGATAAGATCTTAAGCGAATTATCAGATGAGTTCGTCTTGGCTGATATTACTGAGAAACAGAAGAAGAGATCGGCATATCTTCCTTTCATAACTTCGACTCTGCAACAGGAAGCCTCCACCAAATTAGGTTTTGGTTCCAAGAAGACGATGATGGTCGCCCAGAGTCTTTATGAAGGTGTGGAACTTGGAAATGGTGCCCAAGGTCTTATCACCTATATGCGTACCGACTCCACGAGACTTTCCAAAGAATTTGTCGCTTCTGCCTATGAGAAGATCAAAAAAGATTTTGGCAAGGAATATAAAGGCTTCTACCGCATCAAGAATGATGACAACTCGCAAGATGCCCATGAAGCCATCCGTCCGACCAGCTTAGCCAATGAGCCGGATGCGATCAAGCAGTATCTGACCAACGATCAGTACAAGCTTTATAAGTTCATCTATTACCGGGCTCTGGCATCTTTGATGTCGGAAGCGGTATTCAAGTCCGTTACCTATACTTTTGACAATAACGGCTACGAATTCATCATCAACGGTTCCAAACAGGAATTTGACGGTTTCCTTAAAGCCTATGGTGATTATGACAATTCCAAGGATGTCATTTTACCGAAAGTGGAAAAAGGTGATGTGTTAAAAGCCAAGAAAGTCGAAAAGACTCAGCACTTCACGGAAGCTCCGGTCAGATACACCGAAGCCAGACTCATCAAGGCTTTGGAAGAAGAAGGTGTAGGCCGTCCTTCGACTTATGCGACGATCATCGACACGATCGTTAAACGTAATTATGTTGAATTAAAGAAAGCTTCAGATTCGGGCAAGACCAAATATTTCTTCCCAACGGAGCAGGGCATGATCACGGATGAAAAACTCCGGGAGTATTTTGCGGATGTCATAAACGTCAAATACACTGCCGGTATGGAAGAAAAACTCGATGAGATCGCCGAGAATAAGCTCGATAACATTGAATCATTAAGAGAATTCTATGATGAGTTCCAGCCCTTAGTGGATAAAGCCTATGATCAGATGGAAAAGAAACAGCCGGAGAAGACCGGTGAGACCTGTCCGAAATGCGGTGGCGATGTCGTCATCAGAAACGGCAAGTTCGGCAAGTTCAAATCCTGCATCAACTATCCTTCCTGCAAGTGGCATGAATCTCTCGTGAAGAAAGAAGAACCTGAAGAAGTCGGACGAAACTGTCCGGAATGCGGTTCACCTTTACTCAAGAGAAAATCGCGTTACGGCAATTACTTTATCGGCTGTTCCAACTATCCGAAATGTCACTATCTGGAAGCCATCGAAGGCCAGCAGCCTAAACGCTTCTACAGAAGAAAAACAAAATAAATGAAAGTAAGAGTTATCGGTGCTGGTCTGGCAGGTTCGGAAGCAGCCTATCAGCTGGCAAAAAAAGGATACGAAGTCGAGTTATATGAACAGAAGCCTGTGAAGAAACACAGTGCTTTTAAGACTGATGATTTTGCGGAACTGATCTGTTCTAACTCATTAAGATCCGATGATCTTTATAATGCGGTAGGTTTATTGAAAGAAGAGATGAGGATCCTAGATTCTCTGATCATGAGAGCGGCCGATAAATACCGCATTCCGGCAGGCAAGTCTTTAGCTGTTGATAGAGTCGGGTTTTCCAGATATATAACCGAACAGATCATAAATAATCCCAATATTACTGTTATTAATGAAGAAGTTACGGAAATAGACGAAGAGATTCCGACGATCATTGCGGCCGGTCCGCTTTGTGAAGGAAAACTCTCAGATGAGATCTCCAGACTCTGTGGTAAAAACTTCCTTCATTTCTATGATGCGGTATCGCCGATCGTCGAAAAGGATTCGATCGATTTCGAACATGCCTACTATAAATCCCGCTATGACGATGAAAATCCCGGTGACTACATCAACTGTCCTTTGACCAAGGAAGAGTTTGAAGAGTTCTACGATGCGATCATCAATGCGCGCAAGATAGCGGTCCATGACATCGATGATGAAAAATATTTTGAAGGCTGCATGCCTTTTGAAGAGATGGCCAGAAGAGGCTATAAAACCTTATTATTCGGCCCGATGAAACCGGTCGGCCTTGAACATAATGGCGTAAGACCTTATGCGGTCGTACAGCTGAGAAAAGATAATGCGATCGATACCTTATATAATGTGGTAGGTTTTCAGACACATCTGACTTTCGGGTCGCAGGATGAAGTCCTAAAGAAAGTTCCGGCTTTGAGAAATGTCAATATCGTCAGATACGGAGTAATGCACAGGAACACCTATATCAATTCACCGAATATCGTGAATAAGTATTATCAGTTTATCGATCATCCCAATATCTTTGTGGCTGGCCAGATCTCCGGTGTCGAAGGTTATGTGGAATCGGCTGCTTCCGGTTTATATGCGGCCAAATGTCTGAGCCAGTATATTGATGGTTCGATCGAATATGAACTCGATGCGGATACGATGATGGGGGCGATGGCCAACTATATTTCCGATGAACACATCACCAGGCTGGAGCCGATGAATGCAAATTTCGGGATCTTCCGTCTTGATTATAACGGCCCGAAAAACGAAAAGAAGAAATATTACGTCGAACACGCTTTGAAAGAAGTGGAAGAATATGGAAAACATGTATAAGACGCTGGATGATTTCATCAGTTATATGTATGATAAACGTTCCGGTTCCAAAGCGACTTCCGATTCCTATTATCGGGATATTGCGAGATTCATCACTTTCTTAAATGACAACGAGATAAAATCATTCAAGAAAGTCGATAAGAATGTCGTCTTTGACTATATCAATGAACTGCGCTCCGGCAATATCACCAGAGGCAGGATATCCAATACGACCTATGCCCGAAATCTGAGTGCCTTGCGCTCTTTTTACCGTTATCTCAATGAAAGACATCTGGTCGATTCCAATCCCTTTGTCTCTTTTTCCAAGATACATGTCGAGAAACATCTGCCTGATGTCTTGAGCCTTGAACAGGTGGAGGCCATCTTTGACAGCTTTGATCTGAATGATCCATTGGAGGTCAGAAACCGCTGTATCTTAGAGATGATCTATGCCTGCGGACTGCGTGTTTCGGAGTGTTGTGATCTCTTATTTAACAATGTCGATCGAAGAAATCTGATGGTCAGAGTCATCGGTAAAGGCAACAAGGAAAGGATCGTTCCTTTCTATCCGCGACTTAATGAACTGATCGATCTGTATCTGAAAATGTATCGATGTGAATACGCCGAGAGTGATTTTCCATATTTCTTCGTTTCGACCAGAAAAGGAAAAATATCACCACGCAGTATTCAAATTTTACTGAAAGATGTTAGAATAAATGCTGGATTGCAGACGGACGTCCATCCGCATATGCTTCGTCATTCCTTTGCGACGCATCTGCTGGATAACGGGGCGGACCTAAGAACAGTCCAGGAATTACTGGGTCATGAGAACCTTTCGACGACGCAGCTTTATACACATCTGACTTATGATCGTCTCAGAAAGGCTGTCAATGAGGCTCATCCGCACGCAAAGAAAATATGAGTAAAAAACAGCACAAAAAGAAAAAAACCAAGCTCAGATTCAATCTGAGTTTCCTGTATCTGTTTATCCCGATGTTTCTGCTGGAAACTGTTTTTCATTTTGTACAGTTTGGTCTGTTTGATATCTTTACATTCTTAAGGATCATCCTGTTCTTATTATTTCTGTCGATTTTTATCTGGTTCATCTGTTCATTATTCAAAAAGAAGAAAGTATATTTCATCGTCGGCCTGATCATCATGATCTGGTTCTCGGCTTATTCTTTTGTCGAACTGATCTTCAAGAACTTCATGGGTGACTTTTATTCCTTCGGTACCGTATCAGACGGTGCCGGAAGAATTGCCCAGTATGCTTTGATCTTCTTATCAGCTGCCAAGATACCTTATTATTTCTGTTTTATTGGTATCATTTCCTATCTGCTGTTATGGAAGTTTGTGAAATTCAATGATCACGGTCCGGTGCAGTTACCGTTAATTGTTGGTATTCTGTCATTCTTACTGATGATCCCATGTATCAATCTTGGTTCAGGAGTCAATTCGATCTTTGATGTCTATAATTCTTTCTCTAATAAGACGATCATCATCGATAAGATGGGTATCGAACATTTCTTCTTCCGTGATCTGTCTGCGTTATTCTATAAGGCTCCGGAAAAGATCATCATTGAAGATGATCCGGATGATGATCCACCGGTTGAGACAGTTACAGTCAAAAAGAGAGCCTTTGATGACTCGGAGTGGAAGGCGATCGCTGCCAATGAAGAAAACTCTAACATGCAGACTCTGGACAGCTATCTGATGAACCGCAAGATCACGCAGCCTAATGAGATGACGGGTAAATTCGAAGGTTACAACTTCATCTATTTCATGGTCGAAGCCTTTGACTATCTTGCAATCGATAAAGATCTGACACCGACCTTATACAAGATGTATACGGAAGGTTACAGTTACTATAACCATTACACACCGCTTTATTCATGTGCTACCGGAGAGTCGGAGTGGGTATCCTATACTTCGATCTTCCCATACGTCAACACCTGTACGCCTAACTATGTGGCCGCGATCAATTATCCGCATGCTTTAGGCTATCTGTTCAAGAACGAAGGCTATACGACTTTCGGTATCCACAACTGGCGTGATGAGTTCTACGAAAGAAAGATGATTCTGCCGAATTGCGGTATCGATACCTTCTATGATATCGATGACATCTGGCAAGATACCTCGATCCAGCACACTGATGGCTGGCAATCCGACTCGATGCTGATCGAACAGGCGATCAAACATATCAAAGAGATCAACGGTCCGTATTTCTGTGACATCATCACTTCGGTCATGCACTTCCCGTATGAAGAATCGACATACTGGGGCGATCACTATCTTGATCAGATCAATGAGATCCATCCTGACTGGGGCATCGACTACAAGCGTTACATGTCCAAGTGTATGGACTTTGACCATGGTTTACAGATCTTGCTGGATTACCTTGAGAGCTCAGGTCAGGCCGATAATACGATCATCTGCATCTATCCTGACCACAGACCATACTGGATGGATTATGATACCGTCATGGAATACACCCGCTGGATCGATCCGAACCGCTTTGGTGAGAATGGTATCTACCGTTCGCCGTTCATCATCTACAATAAGAACCTTGATGGTACGGTAAACTACAACTACTGTTCGACTCTTGACCATGTACCGACGATCGCAAATCTCTTTGATCTGAACTATGATCCGCGTCTTTACATGGGTACGGACTTATATAACGGAAACAACACGGTCATCTTAGCCAACGGCAACTGGATCACCGATAAGGGCTGGTATGATACGACCAGTGAGACTTTCTATCCTAATGTCGGCGTGGAAGTCGATGACGGTTATGTCTCCAAGACGAATAATGCTGTTCAGAATACGATCAGGATCTCTTATCTGATACTGGACGAGGATTATCATCAGAACCGCAGAAGTATCTGTTATCCGAAGAAAATCGAAGAATGAAACTGAATAAGGTTTTTGAAAATGCGCCTGAACTTGATGTTCAGGCCATTATGTTTGATTCAAGAAAAAAGATTGATGATTCAATCTTTTTTGCCATGAAAGGCAAGCTCAACGATGGTCATAAGTTTATCGATATGGCCATTGATAATGGTGCGATCTGTATCGTTCATACCGATGAGGTTGAGAATAAAAAAGAAAATATCTGTTATCTGAAAGTTGATGATGCCTTTAAAGCCTATGTGACTTTCTGTAATTATTTTTATGACCACGCACTGGATAAGATGAACCTCATCGGTATTACCGGTACAAACGGGAAGACCACGATCGCCTGGATCATCAGGGAACTGATCGAAAACTTCAGGCCTTGCGGCTATATCGGTACGATGGGTTATTACTATGGCACGGAAATGAAGAACTCTTCCATGAATCTGACTTCACCTAAATCCGATGAACTTTTCAGAATAGGCAAAGAGATGTATGACTATGGCTGCCGGGATCTCGTTCTGGAGGCATCAAGTGAAGGTTTATTTACCGGTAGATTGGAAGAAGTTTTCTTCTCAACGGCGGTCTTCAATAATCTGACTTCCGATCACATCGATATCCATGGGGATATGGAAAACTATTTCCAAGCTAAATGTCTTTTATTTGAAAAACTTAAAGATGATGGAACAGCTATCATCAACGCTGATGATGAATATGGATTAAGATTGATGAAACTTGATGATCACAGACATGTGACCTATGGAATAGAGAATGATGCGGACTACAAAGCTGTCAATATTGAGCTGAGTCCTGATCATTCCGAATTTGATCTGTTATACAAAAACGAGACATATCATGTAAAGACCAATATGTCGGCGAAGTTCAATATCTATAATCTTCTGGCGGTTATTGCGGTCATGAAGGAGAATGGCTTTGAATTCGACGAATTCATTCCACTTCTGGAAAACGTTGAACTTACTCCGGGACGCTGTCAATTGATAGATGCCGGACAGGATTTCAATGTGGTTGTCGATTTCGCGTTCACTCCAAATTCCTTTGCGAAGGTCTTTGATTTTGCGGAATCGATCACTAAGCCGGGCAAGAAGATCGTTGCGGTCTTCGGTGGCTCGGGTGATCGTGATCATCTGCGCCGTCCGGGTACGGCTAAGATCGCCGATAAAAGAGCGGATGTCGTCATTCTTACCTTTGACGATCCGTCAAGTGAAGATATGATGTCGATCCTGGTTGAAATGAAAGGCTATTTTGAAAAGCTTGAACCTGAGATCATCCTTGATCGTATCGAAGCGATAAATGAAGCTGTTAAACTGTGTGAAACAGGCGATACGCTCTTGCTTTTGGGTAAAGGATCGGATAAGTTCTTCCTCTGCAAAGAGGGCAGGATACCGTATATTTCCGATGAAGTTGCGGTCAGAAATGCCATTGAAGAGAAACTTAAAGAGAAAATGTAAAGAGAATGCGAAATTCTCTTTTATTTTATTTATATATTGTGTTAGAATAGGAAAGCATTTGAAAATGCATACACACACTATGAATTCACTGTTCCGTGCCTGTATAAGGTTAGCAGTGTCTGAAGTAGTGGAGGAGAAACGGAAAGAGAGGAAAAATTTTAATGAAATTAGTTTCTATGCGTAAGCTTCTGGAAAACGGTGTTCATTTCGGTCACCAGACCAGAAGATGGGATCCAAAGTGCAAACCATTCATCTACACGGCCAAAAACGGTATCTACATCATCGATTTAAACAAGACACAGGAAGCATTGGATGTGGCTTATGAAAAGATGAAACAGATCTCTGAAGAAGGCGGCAAAGTGCTCTTTGTCGGTACAAAGAAGCAGGCTCAGCAGATTATCCTTGATGAAGCGACCAGATCTGGCAGCTTCTACATCAACCAGAGATGGTTGGGTGGTACGCTGACTAACTTCCGTACGATCCAGAAGAGAATCAAACGTCTGATCGAAATCGAACAGATGGAGAACGATGGCACGATATCTGTTTATCCGAAGAAGGAACAGGTCCTTATCCGTAAGGAAGCTGCCCGTCTCGAAAACTTCTTAGGCGGTATCAAGGAAATGAAGAAACTTCCTGATGCAGTAGTTGTTGTCGATCCGAAAGAAGATCACAACGCTGTCTCTGAAGCAAGAAAACTCGGTATCCCGGTATTCGGTTTAGCTGATACCAACTGTGATCCGGCGCTTGTTGATTACGCTGTTCCGGCTAACGATGATGCGATCAAGTCAATTAAAGTCATGATGTCTTTACTGGCTGATGCGATCGTTGAATCAAAGGGCGGCATCTTACAGGATGCTTATCAGGAAGGCGAAGTTGAAGACGATATCACTATGGAAGATGTCATCATCAATGTTGAAAAACATGCCGAAGAACAGGAAAAGAGAAGAAGAGCGAGAAACGAAGAAAAGAACAATCGTTTCAATAACAGAGGTCCGAGAAGATACAACTCCGAAAGAAGATATATCGGTAAGAAGGAAGAAAACACTCAGACCACTGAAGCTGCTGTTGCTGCTGAAGTAAAAGAAGAAGTTAAAGCAGAAGCTGAAACTGCAGTTGAAGAAGAAAAGAAGGAGGTCGCTGAATAATGGCTGTTACTGCTGCTCAGGTTAAAGAATTAAGAGAAAAGACCGGTGCCGGTATGATGGACTGCAAGAATGCGCTTGCAGAATCCGACGGCGATATGGAAAAAGCGATCGACTGGTTAAGAGAAAAAGGTATTGCCAAATCCATCAAGAAGGCTTCCCGTATCGCGGCCGAAGGTCTCTCCAAGATCGTTATCGAAGGTGACAAGGCCTGTGTCGTAGAGATCAACTCTGAGACTGACTTCGTTGCGAAGAACGAACAGTTCCTGAAGCTGCTTGATGATACAGCCAAGACAATCCTGGCTGGAAATCCGGCAACAGTTGAAGAAGCTCTGGCTTTAGAGATCAATGGTCACACTTTGAATGACGAATTCATCAATGCGACAGCTACGATCGGTGAAAAGATCGTCTTAAGAAGATTTGAAGTAGTCGACAAGAACGCTGATGAACTCTTCGGCGATTACTCACACATGGGTGGCGCCAAAACTGCTTTAGTCGTCTTAAAGGGTGGCACGCCTGAATTAGCTCACTACATGGCTATGCAGGTTGCTTCCATGTCTCCAAGCTATGTCAGTGCTGCTGATATGCCGGCTGATGTAGTTGAACATGAAAGAAAAGTTCAGACCGAGATCGTCAAGAACGATGAAAAGTTTGCCGGCAAACCGGAAAACGTCATCAACGGCGCGATCGAAGGCAAGGTTTCCAAAGCTTTGAAAGACATGTGCTTAGTCGACCAGGAATACTTCTTAGATACTGCCAAGAAGGTTGCTGCTGTTCTTAAAGAGAGTGGTGCTGAAGTCGTCAAGTTTGTCAGATATGCCGTAGGCGAAGGCATTGAGAAACGTGAAGAAAACTTTGCGGAAGAAGTCGCAAAGCAGATGAACGCTTAAAAACGAAGAAATGTTTCTGGTAACACAGAAACATTTTTTTATGTTTATATCTTTGTTAAAATAGGGGATAGAGGTATTTTACTATGTATAAAAGGATTATGTTAAAGCTCTCGGGTGAAGCTCTCTCAGCACCTGATTTTCCATTTTCAACATCCAATATGGAAAAGTACGCCTTACAGGTCAAACAGATCAGAGAAATGGGCGTCGATGTCGGTGTTGTCGTGGGTGGCGGTAATATCTGCAGAGGAAGAATTTTTGAAGATCTCGGTTTTGATAGAGTGAAGGCTGACTATGCGGGCATGTTGGCGACTGTAATTAATGCGGTAATGTTTGCGGCCGAGTTAGAAAGAGTCGGCTGCAAGGCCATAGCGATGTCGGCGATCAAAGCCCAGAATGTCATGGATTTTGATGCCGAAGAAGCTAACCGGCTGCTTGATGAAGGCTATGTCGTCGTCTTCGGCGGTGGTTTTGGTTTGCCATATCATTCAACTGATACCGGAAGTGCGCAAAGAGCCAAGGATATCAACGCTGATGTCATCCTGATGGCTAAATCAGGTGTAGACGGAGTTTATGATTCCGATCCTGATACAAATCCGGATGCCAAGCGTTTTGAAGAGCTTACTTTTGATGATATACTTAATCTTGGTTTGAAGGTCATTGACTCGCAAGCGGCTGAGATCTGTAAAGAAGCTAAGATCGAAGGTTTTGTGTTCAATATGGCCGAAGAGAATAATATCGTTAAAGCCGTAAAAGGTGAAGCAAGAGGAACGGTAATCAAATACTGAAAGAGAGGTGTTTTCATGGATAATTTATTTTTAGAGATTGCAGAAGAAAAGATGGAAGGGGCGATCAAGGCTTTTGAGGGCAACCTTTCCAAAGTCAGGACCGGCAGAGCCAATCCGACGATGCTTGATGGCATCATGGTCGATTACTATGGCTCACCGACACCTTTGAATCAGATCGCTTCGATCTCGATCCAGGAAGGTAAGACTTTAGTCATCAAGCCTTTTGACAGAAACTCCGTCAAGGATGCGGAAAGAGCGATCAACGCTTCCGATCTGGGTTTGCCAGTTCAGAACAATGGCGATGTTTTACGTGTAACCGTACCGGCTCTTACCGAAGAGACCAGAAAAGGTTTCTGCAAAGATGTCGACAAGATGGCTGAAGAGGCCAAAGTCCATATCAGAAATATCCGTCGTGAAGTAAACGAAGACATCAAGAAGGATAAGACGATCCCTGAAGATATGTCCAAATCCTATCTGGAAGATATCCAGAAAGCGACTGATAAGTTCTCTGATAAGGTCGAAGAAATGGCCAAGGCTAAACAAAAAGAGATAATGACTATTTAATGAATACACTTAATCATATCGCGATCATCATGGATGGCAATGGCCGCTGGGCCAAGGCCAACCATCTTCCGCGTACGGCTGGCCACTATAAAGGCGTCGAAGTACTCAGAAATATAACCAAATACGCAAACAAGTTAGGTATCAAATGCCTGACTGTTTATGCGTTCTCGACGGAAAACTGGAAAAGATCGATGGAAGAAGTAAGCTATATCATGTCTTTACCGAAGATCTTCTTTTCTTCATACATCAAGGAACTGATGGAAAACAATGTCAGGATCATGATCATCGGTGATCGTGACAGAGTTCCGGAAGAGACGATGAAGGTCATTGATGATGCGATCGAGACCACTAAAAACAATACGGGGCTGATCCTGAACTTTGCGTTCAACTACGGTTCCCGTGACGAGATCGTCAAGGCCGCTAAAGCTTACGCAATAGATTATAAAGACGGCAAAGTTGATGATCTTAGTGAAGAATCATTCAATAACTATCTTTATACAAAGGATCTGCCGGAAGTAGATCTATTGATCAGAACCGGATCACAGATGCGTCTTTCTAATTTCCTTTTATATCAGCTGGCTTATTCTGAATTCGTGGTCGTCGATACCTTATGGCCGGATTTCACCAATGAAGTTTTGGATGAATGTATAGAGATCTATCAGAACCGTAAACGCAATTTCGGAGGTCGTGATGAAACAGAGAGTAATTAGCGGTGTCTATGTAGCGATCGTAACGATCATCTCCGCTTATTTCGGCGGAGTTATCCTTAAGAGCGTTCTGACCTTTGTGGCTCTTTACGGTTCATATGAATTCATTAAGATCAGAAAAGAAAAGTTCAACTATCTTTTATATGTCATCATGGCTGTCAGCGTTTTACTGATGGTGTATCTTCATGATTATTCCGAGATCGTGTTCTTGCTGGAACTGATCGTCTTACTGACGATCGGGGTTTTTGATGAGAATGAATCGTTTGCGGATGTAAGCGCAGTCTTTCTGATGTCGATCTTGCTTGGCTATGCCTTGTATTTCATGATGAGCATTCAGGCCATAAACAAGTTTATGTTCGGCTATGTACTGATTCTATCGATGCTGACAGATACTTTTGCCTATTTCGTTGGCGTCAAGATCGGCAAGCACAAACTCAATACCAGAGTCTCTCCTAAAAAAACTATTGAAGGTTCATTAGGTGGCTGGCTTTTCGGGTGTCTGACTTCCTTGTTATGGGCCTACCTGTTCAAGTTTTTCGGCTATCCGGCTTATGTATTTGTGATCGCTTCGATCTGTCTGCCGGTCGTATCGGAAATAGGGGATCTTGTCTTCTCTTTGATCAAGAGATATTACGGGGTCAAAGACTTCTCCAATCTGATCCCGGGACACGGGGGAATTCTCGATAGACTTGATTCAAACTTGTTTTGTATAATACTTTTTGGAGTTTTACTTAGTATATTCGGATGAAAAGATTAATTCTGATGGGGGCCTCGGGTTCGATCGGCACCCAGACAATAGATGTCATCAAGGAACATGAAGACGAACTGGAACTGGTGGGAGCTTCCGTCGGTAAGAATGTTGACTATCTCAAGGAAATTCTTTCCTATTTCAAACTGAGATACGCCTATACGATCGAGGAAGACCACGAACTGATGAAACAGTATCCGGAAGTCCGCTTTTTTTGGGGTGATGAAGGACTGGTCGAAATGGCCAGACTCAAAGACTATGACATGCTGGTAAATGCCTTGGTCGGGTTTACCGGTTTCAAGCCGACTTTAGAAGCTATCAAAAATCATAAAAATATCGCTTTAGCCAACAAGGAGACTTTAGTCGCCGGCGGCAGGATCATCAATGACGCTTTAAAGGAATACGGTGTAAGTCTTTATCCGATCGATTCTGAACATGTTGCGATCTGGCAATGTCTGCAAGGCCATCCGAAAAATGATGTCCGCAGACTTATCCTGACGGCTTCAGGCGGTGCTTTCAGGGATCTTGATCGAAATCAGTTGCTGGATGTAAACCTGAGCCAGGCTTTGAATCATCCGGTCTGGAGTATGGGTGCGAAGATCACCATTGATTCCGCTTCGATGATGAATAAGGGCTTTGAGATCATTGAGGCTCATTATCTTTTTGATCTGCCATATGATCAGATCGATGTCATATTGCATAAAGAAGCAGCCGTCCATTCGATGGTCGAATACAACGACGGTTCGATCATTGCCCAGTTAGGCAATCCCGATATGCATCTGATGATCAAATATGCCTTATTATATCCTGAACACAAATGGGACCATATCGCCAATTATCTTGATTTTGATAAGATTACTTCTTTGAATTTCATGAAGATGGACTATTCCCGTTATCCTTTGGTCAAACTGGCCAAACAGGTCGGCTCTTTTGAAGGAAACTTCGGAGCAGTCCTGATCGGAGCCAATGATGAAGCAGTTGCTTTATTCCTGAAGGAAAGAATTCGATTTGTCGATATCGAGGCCTATATCTTCAAGACCTTGAAGGCCGCCAGATTCATCAAAGAACCGACAGCTGATCAGATCATTGAATCTCATCGCTGGGCGAAAGAATATGTCGATAAACTGTGGGCAAACTCCTGAAAAGGTAATGTCACTAACTTAATGTGACATACCACAAGGACTAAACAGGATATGAAGCAATATTCATACCCTGTTTTTATTTTGTCTTATCTGAAGGAAATTTATTAAGAAAATGATGAAAAAGTATTGACAAAAAT
>JAFRJA010000027.1 GCA_017432545.1 Erysipelotrichaceae bacterium | reverse complement strand
ATGGTAGAACGCCACCTTGCCAAGGTGGACACGAGGGTTCAATTCCCTTCATCTGCTCCATGGTGCGTTAGCGAAGTTGGTTATCGTGCCTCCCTGTCACGGAGGAGATCACGGGTTCGAGTCCCGTACGCACCGCCATCTTTAATGAAAAGTCCTTTGAACAAAGGATTTTTTTATTGTTTTGTTTCCGATAGCTTACTTTTGTGATACGTTTGTGATACCTTGGCCATCTTTCATTTGAAACAAAACATCATCGGCGGCAGTGATTTCGATAATCGCTTCGGGAGATAAATGGGTATATATATCAATGTTTATTTCAACATCTTTCTGGCCGAGAGTTCTTGAACGGTCAAAATCCTTGATTCCCTGGTCTTTCAGGAAAGTGTTGTACATATGCCTTAGCTGATGATTGGTATTCCATCTTAAGTCAATCAGTTCCAGAGCTTTAGCCTTGTGATTATTCAGAGTTCTTTCCGCCATCGGCTTATAATGATCGTCAGGTCGGTGAAAGACAAACCACTTTTCATCAAAACCCGGTAGTCTTTTCTCCATCTCCATATATTCCATCAGATAAGAATACAATCCTGATCCAATTGGGATCTTTCGGTATCCCGTTTCGGTTTTGGGATCCACCACCTCAAAGGCTTTATTCTTTGTTTTTCTGGTGATCGATTCATCAATGATCAGCATATTCTCATACTTCAGATCGTCATACTTTAACGCCTGACATTCGCCAAGCCGCAGCCCCTTATTGCCGAATACAAGATACATTCCATAAGTTGGTGAATATCTGCCATAAAGTTTTTCCAAAGCAGCCATAAACCGATAATACTCATCAAGCGACCAGATCTGTTCTTCCTTTTCGCGTTTCTTTGTTTTATCTTCATGTGTTTTCTTAAATACCTTGACGTTCTTATTTACGCTGCGATCGACACCGAAGTTATCGATTGCAAAGTACAGAAACTGCTTTAGCTCCTGTAAGATATCATTTTTTGACTTCGTAGAATATAATCCCGGATCCTCACCTTTGTCACTCACTTTGTGAATTTCGGAATTGAGTTTACTGCGAAATTCCAGAACATCTGTATTCTTAATCCTGTTTATCGGAACATCTGGCAAATTTGGCAGAATGACATCCCTGAAGTGATTAGATACTTTATGGAAGGTTCCATATGTAACCGTATCTTTGTATAAGATCAGATATTTTTCAACAGCTTCAGGAATTGTATATTCCTTCTCCGGTTCGATAAATCTTTCTTTAACAATTTTTTCGGATTCGGGCCAGTTTGCCTTACCTGATTTAATATCTTCCAGAAAAAGGTAAGCATCGATTGAACTCTTGAATCCTCTTTTGAGGCGCCCCTGGTATTTGACCAGATAACGGATCTCGTTATTAGCATTTTTTCTTTTAAGCTCGTATTTATTTATGCCATAAACGTTTTTGCCATCAATCACTATCATCTTTCAGATCCTGCTCCAGCTTTTTCTCATCAAGCATTCTCTGATAGTAGTATTCTCTGCTTTTTCCGATAATCAGTAGCACAACTTCCGTCGGAACTTTGGTTCCGAAGCGGTAGATGTTGTTCTTTTCACAATACCGGATGGAATCATTTCTGATCGAGATAGCCTGCGGCTGTCCACAATCAGTAAGCCTTTCAATATCTTTAATAGACATGTTTTCAATCAGAGATAATGAATACTTTCCTTTCCAATCTAATTTTTCAACCATTTAAAATCTCCTTTCATGCACAATGATTCATCGCCTGTAATACGCCCTTTTAATATTTAATTTTCAAAGAACAGATTTCGAGATAACAGTTATTAACGATATCTCATTTGTACTTATAAAATATACGTTCTATTTTATTTCTTTTATATGATTTTTATTAGTACATCATTATTTTAGTCTTTTATTAATATCTGTGTCAATGTACTAATTTAAATTTAGTTAAAATTATTTTGTCGTACATTCGATAATCTGTTAAAATTAATCATATAGAACATTCGTTTTGAAAAATCGAATAGTGCACATTATGTGATGGTACCCTTTCATGCACCTTAGAGAATACATGTATGAGCTCAGAACAAGCAAAGGATTGACCCAAAGAGAGATGGCGGATTTTCTTGGTGTCAATAAAGCAACCATAAACAATATTGAAACAAGAAAATCTTTCCGGCCAAACAAAAAGCTTGTCACCAACATTGCATCGGTGATCGGATCGGATCCGGAATCAGTGATGAGAGATATCATCTTCGGAAAAGATCACAAAGATGTAATTGGATATGATTATGTATCAAGGGCTGCAGCTCACGAATATCTTTCCGGCCAACCGGAACCTGTTATTCTCTTTTCAGTTAACGGAGCATACATTTATCAACAATCCAAGAGTAACTCAAATTCATATACCGTATATGTTGATGGAAGCCAGATTGTTGATGGTATAAATGAGTATATGTCTTCAAAAAAAATACTTAGTCTTATTGTATGTAATTTATTAGATATTTATCCGATTATTGATTCAATTCAAAGTGTTTCAAAATTTAAAATAGTTTTACATAATTCTGACGTTTTACAGAGACACTTGCATATGCGTTTCAGACATGATTTTAAGTTTAATCCATTATTATCAAACATCAACTCAGTTTTGGTTCGTGATGATGACTTCTTATATTAAAAGGTGGAAAGTTTCCACCTTTAGTTGAGACTTATATTCATATTAAACTCTTCTTTTCTGTTTTTGATTGCATGACTAAAACAGCAAAAAACGCAAACATTATATAAAAGAAAAAAACAACTGAAAGATGCTATATCAGATCTGATTGTTTTTTATCCATATCCATGTGTCTTATGAAACCAAAGAAAACCTAGTCTTCTAACCATGATCCATTGCCAGTCCTTATAGACATTGTTGGGCATGAAAGACCCATCTCCACGCTTGTCATCTGTTGCAAAGGAAGATTTAAGGATGATTGCCTTTTCTGCATGAGAATCATCGGCCCATGCTTCTGCGGCAGGAACGCTTTCATCTCCAGCGTATCCGATATCAATCAGTTTGCAGTTATCAAAATTCAAGGCAAAATACAGTTTTGCAGAAAAGATTGCACTATTTATCTCGAAGTCGGAATAGACATTCGAATCAGTCTTTATTGTCTTGGCGTTTCTTATTCGATCATTCGTGAAAAACCAAAGCATAAATAGAGACATAACTATCGCGACAGTGATAATGATTTTCTTTATTTTCATACTGTTAATTGCCTCATAATATATATATATATATCAAAGCCAAAAAAGGTAGGTTCTTTAAAAACTTCTTTTTCATTCTTTGCATTCCTATATACTTTTTCTCAATATAACTCGTATTAATATACCTTTGGGATTTCATCCCACAGCCACTTATCATCAATGTGTATCAAAATGCTGTCAACATCGAAGGATCCATCAACTTTTCCTGTATTAATATCAATCGATTCGTATGTTGATCTCAGTATAATCTTATTATCCGATTCCCGGATCAGTTCTTTCGAGATCCTTTCGCCAACCGATGTATTCGATCCTCTATCAGCAATCACAACGTAGAGGCTGTCTTCTTTTTCATATAAATAATTTGGATAGTATCTGTCTATCAATCTTTGTGCAAAATCATCAGTCAGATTATAATCATTGATCATATGATCCTTAAACTCTTTCAGTGATTTATAATTCTTAGACTTGCATCCGTAGTTTTCATCCAATTGTTCATAATCCGGATCCAGGTCATGATGTGGCGTAGAATAATAAAAGTTATAATGAACATATCTGAAAGCCTTGTCAAAGGACTCATAGATATCATTGACATTAATATCATCAAAAGACGAATCGAGTTTACCTTCAAACGATTTTACACAGCCGGCAAGAAACAAAACCAATAATAATAATAGTAGTATTCTCTTCATAGATATCTCTTCTATTTTGTAAGCAAAGTATTTACTCCGTTTTCCTGGTTATTTATCGTCAGTTTCAAATTATGAATATCTGCTACTTTCTTCGCAAAATAAAGCCCGAACCCGTGGTGGCCGTTTGTTCCTGATTTGAACTCAAAGATGTTCTTCAGTTTTTCTTCCTCAATAGGATCAGCTTCATTAAAGATGTTGATCTTATTCTCATCTATTGATATGACGATCTCTGATCCGTTCCTAGTATAAGATATCGCATTATCGATCAGATTGCTGAAAAGCTTCTCCAGCAAGTCCTCATCTCCAACTATACTAAAACTTTTTTCTTCTTTCAAAGAAAAAGACAAACATCTTTCATATGCAGTTTCCCTATATCTTTCAATCGTTTTTTTCAGGATATCATTCAACATAAGTTCTTTTCTTTTGATCTCAAATCCTGAAGCATCAATTTTGGAGATATCAAGCATTTCCGAAACCATATCGTTGATCTCGTCGGTTTTTGAATTAATTTTTCTTAGATAATCACTTTTCTTTTCTTCGTCATTACTATCCATCAGATTTTCCGTATATCCTTTAATCACGGTCAAAGGCGTTTTCAGATCATGAGCCATTGCTGTAATAAATGATCTTCTGGTTTCTTCCAGGTCGCTCTGTTTCTGATAGCTATCTAGTATATTCTTTGACAACAGGAAAGAAATCAATACGGTCAAAATGACGATCAGAAGATAGACTGCCTTCAGATCTCTCATTGCCGCCTTCCATGGATGATAGGTTCCGATAACGATAATATTGCAATAAGGTTCGCTTTTTCGATTTCCATTCTCAAAAAATTTATCATACAGTACTCGTTGATAAACGATCAAAGTGTCTGAAATGTCATCTCTTCCTTCGTTATATTTTATTCTTTCTTTGGCTTCTTGAAGTTCGTTCTGCAATGTTTCATTGTTCATCCAAGATGTAAAACGCTCAATCCACACTTCTTTTTCAACTATGCGTTTAGGGAAATAACTTTGATATAAATCCCATTTCTCAGTAACTCCGTGTTCAATCAGTTTAATCTGTGTAAATGGTGGTAATCCAGTAGTTTCAATTGTGACTGGTATATCATCTGAGTTCATGTACACTTTAAGAAGACCGCCTTTATTGTATATGCTTCTTCTAAAATCAGTAGCATAAGAAATAATCTCTTCTTTGCTCAAATAATCAGTCAAATGAATTGTCAGGTCTTCATTTATTACTATTCTGGGGTCGCTGATAACGGTTTTGTTCGTGGCGTAATCATACAAAACAACAGCGTAATCGAAATATTCATCATTGTAATCCATATTTGATGCGCGATCAGCTGTTATTGTTTCCATTTCATATTTATATAATTTCTGTTCCCTTTCTCCACCTTTTGGACTGAAATTTAAAGCGAGATTACTTTCAATGCTTAAATAGATACTGCCTACTGAATCAATAAACTGCTGCCTTTTTATTCTTTTCATCAAATAGGTACAGGCAAAAGCGGATGAAAAGGCAATCATCAGTATCACAAGTATTGTTGGAAGCACGAGTCTCAATTTTTTATTCATGATTATTTTTAGATGTAAAAGACCAGCCAAGCTTATTATATGTCTTTATCAAAGAAGATTCCTCGCCTAAAGCTTTTCTTATCTTACGAATGTGATTGTCTATGACTCTTTCATTTCCCTCGAAGTCATAGCCCCAGAATCTGATCAGCAGCTGATCCCTGCTGTATATTCTTCCTTCGTTCTCCATCAGAAACAGAAGAATGTCATATTCCATTGGAGCCAGATGAATTTTAATACCATTTAGGAATACTTCTCTTGTGGTTCGATCAATCCTGACCGATCCTTTCTCAAAGATATTGTCATATCCAATACTTCTTGCAAGAATCGCTTTGATCTTAGCTTCAAGTACCGGCAAAGAAAATGGTTTTGTTACATAATCATCTGCTCCCATGGAATAACCGCTTAGCTTGTCTTTTTCGCTTACTCTTGCTGTTAAGAAAATGATCGGGCAGGAATAGTTTTTTCTTATTTTTCTGCAGATCGAAAAACCATCTTCTTTTGGAAGCATAACATCCAGCAAAATCACATTTATCTGATTATTCATCAGAAGTTCCAGACAGTCATCAGCATTATCACAAGCGAGCACTTTATAGCCTCTTCTAGAAAAATAATCACTAATGATTTCCTGTATTCCCTTATCGTCTTCTATTAGCAGCAGAGTATACATCATTCCTCCTTCAATATCAATTTAAAAGAGAATTGTATCCTTTCTGTATCCATCTAAGAATTATAATTTGCATAATTCTTCAATATACTCCATATCAATTGTATTCTTTACATAATAGACTTTGGTTTCATTTCCTCTTCTGAAGACAATATAATGTTGATTAAAGCTGAACATGTATGATATATCATTTTTTGTGAAAACTATGTCAATATAATTGCCATCAAAAATCTCAGATGCATATATTTCGTAGGCTTCCAGATCATTAAGATAATCTATCATTCTTTCTTTATCCGGATTCTGATAAATATCGTATTCATTCAGCCTTTCTTTGCGTATAGTCATATTCTCATAATCGATATTTCCATTGAAAAACAGATCACCAGCTCTTTGTCTGTTGTATGCTGTACCGAAAAGTAAGGAAGGAATCAGCAGTACCAGTAACGTACAAACCGATAAAAGGATCTTACCGTTTTTCTTTTCTTTCGGATGAATAACATTGGTAAGCCTATACTTTAAAGACTGTGCATCTGCCGAAAGGCAGGAAGTAAAACCCTGAGTTTCCTGGATAGAAGAAAGGATCAGATCACCGTACTTTATTCTCTTTTCTTCATCCGCATCCAGCAGTACTATTTCATCACACGCGAGTTCAATATCCTGCGAGCATTTCTTTGTTCCGATGTAAATAAATGGATTAAAGAAATTGAACGCTCTACACAACGACAGATAAAACTTTGTGATACCGTCTTCTCTTATGATGTGAACCAGTTCATGATCAAAAATCAACTCGAGGTCTTCATCGCTGTATTTCTTTTCGGGTAGAACCAGAATGATGTTTCTAACACCGACTGTAACGGGTGAAGACAGAGACGGAGAAGTAAATAACGGAATCCTCTTCCTTTCCTTGATCTCATATGCATCTTGCCTCCTATTCCATAGTTCAAGAATGTGTTCATCATTTAAGGCATATAAGTTTTCGTCCAGTTTTCTTCTGAACCGGATATGGGAAATAATACTTTTAAGAAACAGAACACCTGATATGAACAGCCAGATCAGAAGAACAATTAAAAAAAGATTATCATGATCGATCGTAAAAACAAATAACGGCCGAAATGCCGGTGTTGCAGATACCCAATAATAAACAAAATACAAAACATTAGGCAACAACCATAATGAGTAAACGGTCTTGGAATCGTATCTGTCTCTAAGCCGATCCAAAAACAGTAACGTAGATCCGAATACGACAAAGGTTGTAAATGCAAAAGTGATCATAAAACTGATCATTCTGGGAGCCAGATTCCTATATCCTTGCAGAAGCAAAAGAACAAGATAAAGGATCAGTATCCTGATGATTCCGTTAGGATTGAAAATACTGCGACACCTTTCCTTTGGTGAAGACTTTTTTGTAATCCTAGAGAAATCAAAATATACCGCAAAAACCGCGATAATCACAATAAGAAAAACAGGAGCCATCAACTTCTCTCCTCAAGCAGTCTTCTTAATTCCTCAAGATCCTTCTTACTGATTTCAGAATCACACAACGCGTTGGCAAAAACGCTCATATCCGAGTTACATAGCTGCTGAAAAAACAAGGAGCTCTGATAAGACAGATAATCATTCTTGTCGACCAGTTTATAATACCTAGCTCGTCTGCCTTCTTTTTCAATGCGTATGAACCCTTTATCAGATAACCTGCTTAATAAAGTCAGTAGCGTCGTTAAGGCAATCTTATGCTTGGTATTAAGCCGTTCTTCAATGTCTTTTCGTTCAACCGGTTCAGGAAGATCCCAGATAATATTCATGATTTCAAATTCTGAATCGGGTAGTTTTCTGATTCTTGACATATTTATTCCTCTGCAACTGTAGTACATTTATATTCTACAATTGTAGAATATTTTTTACAACTCATTATTAACAAGACTTCAAATAGAAACGAATGCAGTTCTTACATCTTTGTGGTTCTAGTGGCTTCTTTTGTTTTTTGCATTAAGCAACATTTAGAGAAAATGTCTTTCCTCTTCTTCATCTTCGTCATTGATTTCGTAATCTTCAAATATTCCTTCCTCATTTCTTTTTCTCTCATATCTGTGTTTTAATCCGGATAGTTTCCTCTTTTCTGTTTCCATTTCGTTCAAGAGCTTTTCTTCTCCCATGCTCTCAAGCAGATAAGTGACATCGTTCTTGACTGACAGCAGTCCGAGATAAAGCTCCTGATCCTGCATAAGATTAACAACGCCTTCAAGACAATCCATCAGTGCATTGAAATACTTTGAGATAATCTTGTCGTTCATCTGGGCGTAGAACCTTCTTTCCTCTGATGTCTCCTTCTTAAGCTGGTCACCCTCGCATTTAACTTTATGAAGAAGTGCCAGGGCTTCCATGATTATCTGATTTTCGCTGATTTTCTTTCCGCCTGTTTCCTTGCTGATTTTATTCTCTTTCTCATAAAGATCATTAAGATTGACAATGCTTATTGCATCAAATCTGTAATTTTTTCTGAATGATTTTGCCATGTTTTTCTCCTTTCTCTTAGACATATAAGTGACGTCACATCTGATGTCACAACTGATTTTGTGATGTCAGTCATAAAGAGCCAAAAAGCCTTTAGTTATCGGCGTTGCCGATAATCTTAAAGGAGCGTGGTGTCACGCTCCCTTATCCTGCTAAATTATTTTTGATATCGCTTATTATTTAAATGAAACAATTGTAAGACTGTTTTTGTCTAAACAAAACCAAAGGTGGAAAATTTCCACCCTGATTAACAATATTAGATTGCATATTTAAGCAATCTTTCTGAAAAAATATCCTTTTCCTGTAATAAATGTACCGATCTGATAATATACGCATAGGCAAGCGGATTTGTGTTTCTCAATCCCTTAACGATTCTGCTTCCCTGAATATGAAGATCTGCATTAAGGTATTCTTCCGGATCAACAATACGTGAATAGTCTGTCTGGTTTGTTAGAAGATGAGCTGCAAAATCCATCAGTTCGCTCGCATAAGCAACCGCATATTCACCATTTATTTTGCCATTGTAGATATGGCCGCTGATTGCATTGATTCCCGACGAAAAATATTCGTATTCTTCCTCTCTGATCTTTCTTCTTCCGATAAGGCATACGCAACTGTCGATTGTATCAGAAAGGCAATCAGAAGGATTCAGGTCCAGTGCACGATAGCCAAGTTCTATGGCTGATACTTCCCGATATACCTCGTTTACCATCTGATAATCATCTATTTCCTGAAGAAGTGTCCAGCAATCATACATCTGTTTAATGATTTCCAGTTCTTTTCCCACACCAAACGGGATTCCGGTTGTATGTGGCGCAAAAGCGGTCAGCTTGTCAGCCAGAATACAGTTCTTATTCGGCAGATCAACAATAAGGTCATCACCTTCAGATAGCAGAAGTTCGTTGCGGATCGGCTTTCTATCAAGTTTCAGATATGGATTCTCTTCAAAAACAACATCTAACAGAATATTGATTTCCTTATCGCTTCTTGGTGAATGGAAATAAAAACGGAAATGACGTTTTTCGATATTATTGGCACCTTTACGGATGTTTTCCTCTACCCTGATAAACGGAAAGATGGACCCAGCTTTGTTGATATAATCATCAACATCGGTACCGGGTCTGACGATGATGTCAATATCCGTGCTTAATCTTCTTGGATTATCTAGCATGACAAGCAATGAAGTCCCACCCTTGAAAATGAATGGCATACCGACTTTGGCAATAGCCTCCAACAGCCCAAAAGCAAATACCGTTCTTTCAAGAATCGATGGATCGGCACCGGTTTTCTTTCTCAGATCATTAATATGTTCAACTGTATAGTTTTCATTAGATAACATCAGTCAGTTTCCTCCAGGTATTTTTTGACTTTATCTTCCTTGTTTCTTCTTCTGGCATAGCGAAGCATTCTGCTCTGATCAAGGCGATAAGTTTTCCTGACCTGTTCAAACACTTCCGGCAATTCTGCCGGTGAAAAGGTTGAAGAGATCAGTTTATCGGAAACCATATCTACCAGCATCTTCTCTAGAGTGATCTTAGACGGATCGTCTTTTCTTAAAGGAGCTTCCGAAATAAGGTTTGTAATAATGATACAATCCTTATCCCAATACAATTCAATCTCCTTCTTATCCGGATTGAACAATAAGTTCTTATATCCTTGTTCTTGCAGATAGCGGAACACAAAGATACTGCTGTCTTTCTCTACCTGAATGAAGATGGTATTTCTACCGATCAGATGATTAAGAAAATCATTCATCAGGACGGTTTCGAACACCGTGAAAATTACTCGCGGAAATCTTTCCTGAATTTCTTTTATCAGATCCAAAGATGTCTGTGAATAGAACGGCTGATAATCGATCAGTTCTTTTCCTTCCGGCAAAGAATATGCATTATACCCCTTCCTTGACAATAATCCTTTTTTTGTAGACTGATCGATTGCCCAATTATACATATCATCAGAAAGATCCGGTCGATTTTCTTTCAAAATATCAATCAGTTCTTTATGAGAATAAGTTCTTCCTTTATCAATAACGCCTAAAGCATTAAGATACCATGTCATATCGAATATCATCGACCTCCTTTCCAATCTACTAAATATTGGCATTTTTTTAATATTTTGCCAATATTTAGTATAGTACAGAACGTCTGTTCTTTCAATATGCTT
>JAFRJA010000213.1 GCA_017432545.1 Erysipelotrichaceae bacterium | reverse complement strand
CTGAGGCAAAGTTTCCTGCACTATGAGCTCATCCCTTTTCAGCATCTCCATCTGTTTCTTTACAAATCCGACCTGCGAATCAAAAAGATGAACGACATACAGTTTCCTATCCCAACCCATGGAAGCGGTTCCGCACATATCGCCGATACCGCCTAAATGATAAGTGATGATATCCCACTCTTTATTATCACTTAGCTGCATATTGGCCAGTTTAAAGATATCTTCTACATCGATATCCGTCATAAACTGACCCTTTAAAGCATCCAGCAGTTCATTGTAATTCTCTAATAACGCCTCAGACATGACCTTTCTGATAAAAGCCTTCAAGACAAAAGTCTGATGCTCATTACGCCCGTAATCGCCATTATCCAAGGTTTTTCTGGTACGGGCATAGACTAAAGCACGTTCACCGTTCAAATGAATAAGACCCTCATCAAAACTGTAATTCCCCGAAGTAAAATAGTAGGGATTATCCACATCGATACCGCCAACCGCATCGATGATCCTCTTGAACGTATCGAAAATGACCTCGCCATAATAATCGATATCTATATCCAGATAATCAGATACACCATCTATCGTATTATTGATGCCATGATTGCCTAAATGTGTCAGCTTATCCAAACCGTTATCCAAAGCCGGATTAGGAATATAAGTATCTCTTGGAATACCCACTATCAGCATCTGCTTCGTATTCGGATTAACCGTAAGCAAGAGATTTACATCCGTACGCCCATAGATACTCAATCTTCCGCTTCTGGTATCACAACCCGCCACATAGACCGTAAAAGGCGTATCCGTAATATCCGTTCTGACAGGCACAGCGATCTCAGCTTCCGACTTAATGACCCTCTCCGTACTATAGACGACCTTAGTCCTCTCGCTGAAATCCTCTAAACCCTCTATCTCCTCAATAAGATCCACATAGACCTCATTTAAAACCAACAGATCTCCATCATTCTCATATAAAGCCTTTGCAGCCTCGATCACATCACTTTTACCAGTAACCTTAATACTTATTCCATATTCATCCTTTATCTGATCCAAAGCATAATTCTGATTATCCTGATCGATACTTCTTTGAATGATAAACGTCGCATCATTAAACACGACATCATTTTCTTTCAATTCATATACATTTATAACCGAACTCATGCTTTGCTGATCGACAAAGATACTCTTGACCCGATTCTCCAGATCAGACAAAAACACCAGTCCCACTATCATACATACGATCAATAATCCATTCAAGATACACGCAAAGATCCTGCCCTTACCCTTAACCAGGATGGCAATGATACCGGTGATACAGACGATAACGATGAGGCCTAGTAACAAAGGAAGCTTCAGTCTGGCCGGAAACACAAAGAAATCCGTCGCAACAAAATATAAAACAGCTGCCAGTATCAGCAGTATTACCCAGGATATAAGCTCTATTTTCTTATTCTTTATTCTTTTCATATTGAATCTTGCCTAACAAATACAGTTAAACAACACTAATAATATACGGTTTTTAAGGATTATTACAATTACTTGGCGTAAAATCAATTGGGAGATAGAAAAAGACAATAGGCCCTATAATTGTAATTGTCGATTAGAATTGAAAGGACTATTGTCATGTTTATCTTACCACAGGAGTATCAGAGTTTTTGTTACTCTGCAACAATTTCGGACAACTTAAATAGGTGGATCCATTGTTTTTGCTAAGTTATATATGCGTACTCTTGGATGTTTTGACCGCTGAGTCTCGGATATTTTGACCGACAGTATGGGAAATTCTGACCGGTTGTATTGGATTTTTTGACCGATGTTTCAATATAACCTCCTTCCGTCTGAAAAGACGGATTTTTTATTATGATGAGATCGTAGAAAGGAGGTGAAGAAAAACATGGACAAGAAAGAAGTAAATGTTAAGCAGCGTTTTCTGATGGTATGTGAGAAACACGAGAAATATCACCAGTCGCAGAATGATATCGTCAATCTTTATTCGCACACCTATAAGGGCTTTTCCAAGGGAAGTGTCAACACGATTGTCGGCATCATAAACGAGAATAACCTGACACTTGATGATCTGCGCAATACAGATGAAAAAGATCTCGAACAGCTGCTGAAGCCGAATCTGAACAAAGACAGAAACACAAAGCCGCTTCCTGACTTTGAAAAGATCCATCAGGCTTTACAGAACGATAAAAGGATGACGTTATTCTATCTGTGGAGACAATACCGGAAACAGAGTGATGACCCCTACTCCTATCAGAGATACTGTCAGCTTTATAGCCGATGGTGCGATGAAAACTGTAAGGCTCCTGTCATGGCGTTCTATAATGAACCGCCTGGACAGAACTGGTACATCGACTGGATGGGCGATACTCTGGCTTTCCGCTTCGGAGGTCAAGATACCAAGGTATATTTCTTCTGTACTTCACTTGGTATTTCGGGATTCCCGTATATGGAAGGATTTACGGATACAAAACTCAATAGCTTTATTCAGGGTCACATCCACGCCTTAAAGTATTACGGCGGTATCCCTGCCTACGCCATACCGGATAATACGAAATGTGCCGTCATCAGAAACTATGAGAAAGAAGTGTGTCTCAACAGAGTCTATGAGGATATGCAGGAACACTACGGCTATGTTGTGCTGGCTGCCAGAGTATTGGAGCCGACCGATTATCTTCAAAAAAAGATTATCTTCAATTTCTTTCGGATAATCTTTCATCATCGGTGTTTCAGCTTCTGTTTTTGAAGATAATGCTTTTGACTGTTATCCTGTTTTTGTCGAAACGACAGAAAGGATAATCTATATGAATGTATTAAAGAAAGCCGTTCAGGATGCCAGAACCGACATTTTGAAAAACACAATCTGGAAACAGTCGGTCAAGGAAAAATACTATTATGGCGTCAATAATCTTGTTCATTACGCTAGAAGAAATAATTTTGATGATCTTTGTCAGGAACTCGTAGATTCTTATCTGAAAGATGATTCCGTCAGTCATTCAACCATTAATGACAGAACGATTTTTGTAAGAATAATTGATCGTTATGCCTCATCTCAATTACTGAATAGCGACGGAAGGCTTCTGAATGATGTTGACTTTCCAGATTCCGAGGAAACACTTGCCTATTTTGCCGATAAGCCTTTTCCTTGTAACCATGCGGATATTCTTTTTTTGATGTCTTATTCACTGATTCTGATAAAGAATATCGGTTTGTCTGATTCGACATACGGTCAGTATGTTCATGCCTATCATTGTCTGTACCCGCTGTTTCTTAAAAAGAATAAACTCGTCTATGATAAAGAATATGTTGCGGAATTGATCAGAATCAATGATGACAGTTTCTTTAGCGGAAAAATCGAAGAATGGGTCCATAAAATCAGAAGAAGGTCTTTAAACATTCTGATGGAAGTAAATGATAAGGGAACACTTGACTGGCATATCTATAAGAAGTATAGCGAATCTCCTGATGGTGAAATTATCAGTCTGAAAGACGATTATATCTGTCTGATCAATACGAATAATCTGTCATCCAAATCAATCTGCCTTCATGATTTTGTATTCAGGAAGATTATTGAATATTTAAATGTCAAAGCCGATCAGGATCTGATGGAAATAAACAGAAAAGATATTGAAGAGATGATGGAAAAACTCAACGGACATTTCAGTCAAAGAAGTATGGAGACGATCATTCCGATCACAAGAAGAATCCTGAGATTTCTTTATGACTCAAATCATACTGTGCAGAATTTTTCTGGAATGATCCTTTCAGCGAATCACTTCACAGAATACAATCCTGCTTTTCTGTCCAAAAACGATGTGGTCAGAATCATTGAAAATCTGAAGGAACTGAATCTTCGTGATCAGGCGATCATGATGATTGCGATAAGATACGGATTAAGAGATTCCGACATCTGTAATCTGAAGTTTGAGGATATTGACTGGTATGGAGACAGAATCAATATCACCCAATCCAAGACTGATGAGCCGCTCAGTCTTCCGTTACTTGACGATGTCGGCAATCTCATAATGAACTATATCACACAGGAAAGGCCCGCTTGTGATGTTCGCTATATTTTTCTGAGTAAGACAAGACCGTACAGAAGGCTTGAAAGCGCCTATGGAATCTGTTCTAAATATCTTGAAAAACTGAATATCGGACCGCAGTCCGGTTCAGGGAAAGGGATCCATGTATTCCGTTATTCCCTGGTCAAAAGACTTCTTGAATCAAAGGTTTCACATCAGGTCATTACTGACTCGCTCGGACACAGTTCAAAGGAATCAGACAGTTATTATCTGTCGTTAGAGGATGACCGGCTGCGGCTGTGCTGCCTGGATGCCAGATGGATAGGAGTCAAGACATGGCAGTAAAGATATATGAATACGATTATTCTTCGGGAATCGGGGAATACATCACGTCTTTTGTGAAACAGAAAAGAGCCGTTGGCTATCCGTATAATGAATCAGCACGGATTCTTTTGCGGTTTGATCGCATGATCAAAGAAGAATTTACCGATGCCCTTACCATTACAAAGCAGATCGTTGACCATTGGATATCATATCATTCGGAAAAGCACCAGAATACTTTATTAAGAAATATTACACCCGTAAGACAGTTATCCAGATATATGGATGGGTTAGGTATCGGGACATACATCGTTCCGGGTCATATACCTGACAAACAGATCAAATACGATCCCCACATCTATACGAAAGAAGAACTGATGAAGCTGTTTGCGGTGATCGATAATCTGCCTGTTTCCGCTTTTTCTCCATACAAGCGCTACATTGCGCCGGTTTTATTCAGACTGTATTTTCTGTGCGGTATGCGGTTGTCAGAGGGCATTCATCTGGAAGTTGAAGACGTTGATCTCTGTAACGGTATACTGACGATTCAGGAATCCAAAAGCTGGAAGAAAAGAAGAATCTTTCTTTCGGAAGAGATGACAGGAATGGCCAGGGAGTACGAGAAGATCATCTCTGAAATGGTTCCTGACAGGAAAATGTTTTTCCCTGCTGTAAAAGGAAACAGGCCAATACATCCTGGCTCAATTGGATTATGGTTTAAACAGATCAGGAAAGAGGCTTTCAAGAATATAGATTGTTCAGATCAAAGAATGAGGATTCATGATTTTCGTCACACCTATGCCACCGAAAGACTCAACCGCTGGGTCGAAGAAGATATTGACGTGAACATCATGTATCCTTATTTCAGCCGATATCTAGGCCACAGTAATTTCTATGATACAGATTATTATCTCAAGCTTGTACCTTCTTTCTATCCGGAAATGAATAAGAAGATGAAATCGCTGAATGATACGGTATTGCCGGAGGTAATTGATGAGAACCTATGATTTTCATGATTGCCTGCACGAATTTCTCAGCGAATACCTGTCTCACAGAAGAAACTTTTCCGATCAGACGATACGTGCCTATAAGCAGACATTTCGACTGCTGAAGAAATATTTTGAAGAGGAACTCAATGTCCGCTTCTATGATCTTGATTTTGAAACCGTATCAAAAGACAATCTTTATTCTTTCCTGCTTTATCTGAAAGACAATAAAAACTGTTCAGTCAATACGCTCAATCTGCGGCTCTCCGCAATCAAATCGTTCTTCAGGTTCTGCAGCGAAAAAGATATTGAATACTATTCCTATTATCTGAAAATCAAGTCCATCCATCAGTTCAGAGGATCCAAGAAAAACAGTGTCGAATACCTGACTCCGGAACAGATCAGGCTGATCTTCTCCGTTCCCGAAGTCGGGCTTCGCCTGGAAAGAAGGAATCAGTTTCTGATGATTTTCCTTTATGAAACGGGAATGAGGATTTCGGAAATCATAAATCTCAGGATTTCGGATATCATCAGAAAAGATAACGGAATTACAGTCAGAATAAAAGGAAAGGGTTCAAAGATCAGGTATATTCCATTACTTGAAGACTGTGTCAGACATCTTGACAGTTACATCTCCGCATTTCATGCCGATTCAGATAATAGCGAATATCTCTTTTACACTATACACGGATCAGAAAAAACGAAGATGTCACCGGGAACGGTTGACGCCTTCCTGAAACGTTATGCGAAAAAAGCACATGAAACAGATGAAACCTTCCCTTTAGGACTTCATGCGCATATGTTCAGGCATTCGATCGCAATGTCGATGTATAAGAATCAGATCCCGATTTCTTATATCAGAGATTTTCTCGGCCACGCTGATCTGTCAACGACTTCTGTTTATTCCTATGCCGATAACGAGACGATCAGGAAGGCACTGGAAACAGTTCAGAACGAGATTCCGTCTTCATCAGTAAGAACGAAGAAATGGAAAGGAAAAGAGGCGGAGTTAATGAAATACTGTTGTCTCGACTAAAACATTATCTTCAAAAACAGAAGCTGAAACACCGATGATGAAAGATTATCCGAAAGAAATTGAAGATAATCTTTTTTTGAAGATAATCTTTCGGCGCCCTCACGCGGGCAGCCAGCACCGCTGTATCGTAGTATTCGCACATTTCCTGATAATTGCGGTTATAAATGACCTCTTCATATTTCCTGTGCGAAATGACCCCGGTCTTTAAATTGTCGCACTGAAGAATAGTTGCCACCCCGTCAAAGTATCTG
>JAFRJA010000212.1 GCA_017432545.1 Erysipelotrichaceae bacterium | reverse complement strand
GGAACCGTGTTCGCGGTATTACCAATAATGCTGAACTGGACCGTATTTTTGATGAAGACGCCGAACGTGAAGACTGATTGACACATTTCACATTACGCCTCCATATGCTTATGATAGGCATATGGAGGCGTTTATTATGTTGAGTCACCAAGGTGCTTCTCGCCAAGTTGGCGAGAAGTGGAGCGTTTCGCAAATAAGCGAAAGGAGCAAAGACAGCGAGCGACAGATACACCGGTATATCCGCCTGACCAATCTTACACCGGAGCTTCTGCAAATGGTGGATGACGGAAAAATCGCCCTGACTCCCGCCGTAGAACTGTCGTACTTATCGGAAAAAGAACAGGATCTTCTGCTTGAGCAGATGGATTACACGGATGCCACTCCGAGTTTATCGCAGGCTCAGCGTATGCGGCACATGAGCCGGGAGCAGGAACTGTCCTCCGAAGAGCTATACGACATCATGTCGGAAGTCAAGGGCAATCAGGTCGAATATGTAAAGGTACCGATGGATAGGATCAGAGATTTCTTCCGCCCGGATACCTCAGTAAAACAGATGCAGGATATGATCGTCAAGGCCATGGAGCATTACAGCCGCTATCTGGAAAGACAGCGAGACCGCGATGCGCGGTAAGGAGACAGCCATGGTACAGAAAAAAGAATATACCGAGATCCCCTATATGATTTGCGGCCCCGGAAGACTTTCGGACAGCGGACCTGTCGATCTTGCCAGAAGCGTTCTTCCGCTGGACGGAAACATCGAAGCGATCCCCATACGCTTCAATCCGAAGCTATCTGCTTTCACCATGAAGATGGGAGGCACGACCTATGAGGTAACGCCGCATTTCAATACAGAAGGGCGGCAGTCGGTGCTTCAGCAGTTTAAGGATCTGATCCTGGCTGAGCACTGCGGTTGACCCGCACATTTGAAATATGGGCATAGGCACAGTAATATGGTGATGCTTTTACTGTGCCCTGTTGTCCGGAAAGGAGAGTGAATCAATGACAACAGCAGTAAAACAGGAAGAAAACAAGATCACAGCGCTGTACTGCCGTCTCAGCCAGGATGACGGCCGCGATGGGGAGAGTAACTCAATAGCCAATCAAAAGGAAATCCTACTCTCATATGCTAAGAGGAAAGGCTTTTTGCATCCTCAGTTCTTCATAGACGATGGGGTATCCGGAACGACCTTCGCAAGACCTGATTTCCAGCGCATGCAGGCTATGGCGGAGAATGGAGAGATCTCCACGATCATTGTGAAGGATTTGAGCCGTTTCGGAAGGAACTATCTGGAAGTCGGCAAATACCTTGAGATCCAGTATCCCACGTTGGGAGTCCGGTTCATAGCGATTCAGGAAAACGTGGACACCTTTCAAAACACCGGAACGGAACTGATGCCGTTCTCCAACATTTTCAATGAGTGGTACGCGGCACAGACATCAAAGAAGATCCGGGCGGTATGGCAGTCAAAGGCAAATCGCGGAGAACGTATCTCTCCGTCTATTCCGCTGGGCTATATGAGATCCCCGGATGACCTGAAGCAATGGATCATAGATCCTCCGGCGGCAGAAGTAGTCCGCCATATCTACGCTCTGTGTCTCGGCGGCAAGGGGCCTCTGCAGATCGCAAAGCAGCTGGAGAAGGAGGAGGTTCTGATACCGTCAGCATATCTGCAAAAGGCCGGCCGTTCAGCTTCTCACAAAACCTTTGCCAACCCGTACAGATGGGATCAAAAGACTGTAGTAGGGATCCTTGAGAACAGGCAGTATACGGGCTGCACCGTGAACTTCATGACTACGACCGTAAGTTACAAAGTACACAAGACCGTATACAGGCCGAAAGAGGACTGGCAGATCATTCCGAATACACAGGAACCGATCATTTCAGAAGAGACATGGCTGCGTGTTCAGGAGATCCGGGAGAACCGTATCCGCCCGACTGCAACGGGCAGGATAGGCCTTTTCTCAGGAATCGCCTACTGCTACGACTGCGGATCAAAACTTTCCTTCTGCGCAGCGAAAAGCCTGAAGCCCAATCAGGAGCACTATCGCTGCTCAAAGTACAAGAGCAACCGCGGTGAGTGTACGATCCATTTTATACGGGAACAGGTACTGACCGCAATAGTGCTTAAGGCAGTTCAGGAGCTTGCTGAGTTCGTACAGGAGTTTGAGCCGGTGTTTCTCTATCTGATGGAGAAGAAAAAGACTTTGGCCCAAAAGCAGGAAATATCCGATATAGAGCACACGGTGAAAAGGAACCGGGAACGTATAGAAGAGATCGATCGAATCATCTCCCGCCTTTATGAGGACAATATCTCCGGTAAGGTTTCCGACGAGCGGTATATCCGAATGTCCGGTGAATACGAGGCCGAGCAAAAGTCGCTGGAAGTGGAACTTGCGCAGGGCGAGTCCCGGCTGGTCGAGTTGAGGCAGTCATCAATCGATCTGAGGATGCTGTTGAAAACGCTTCGCGGATGCACAGAGATCACGGAGCTTGATCGAGGCCTGGTAAACCGTCTGATACAGCGTATAGAAGTCCACAATAACGATAAATATGACGGTCACTGCCATGTGAAGGTGGATATCTACTTCACCGGCGTAGGGATTATAGATATCCCGACGGAAGAAGAAATGCTCAGTCTGATGAAAGAGATTCGTGAGAAAAAGAGCATCGGTATTCTGTCATAAATATGAGAAAGGTGCAACCATGAAAAAGGTTGCACCGAACTCAATTATAAAAACTTCCTTATATGGCTCGCCCTAACATCCCTTTCCGTTTTTATGATCTTCAATTGAACAGGCCATATCTGATCCGTACTCGATCAGTCCGGCCTCTTCAGGCTTGAGTGAGACTCTGCCATCTTCAAAAACGAAAGCCGGGATACCGACATCCCCGATCTCCTTGCTGTGGTCAAAGGCCGGATTGGTATCTCTGAGTCTTGTGAAAGCTGACATGTTTCTGATATTCTCACCGATATTGATATATTCAAATTCATCTTCCCTGCCCTTGATCTGCTCATGGACATAGTCGCAATATGGACATGTAGGCATTCCGTAAATCTTGATCATCTTCTTACCTCCGTTAGTTTTTATCTGTTTCCATTATAAGACAGACTTTTCAAAGATATGGAAAAGTGACTCTCGCCTATTTTCTTATGAATCTTTCATCCTCAGGATTATCTTCGATACTGACAAAACGCTCCACGCTCATATGCAGATCGTATTTTTCTCTTAAGCTGGCGATCGTGTTCATCATTGGTGTGGCATGATGCCTGTCGATCGCTTCCTGATCCTTCCAGGAATCGATCAGCAGGATGGTCTCAGGATCTTCAAGCGACTGGAAATATTCATATCTGAGATTTCCCTCTTCCTTTCTGATCGCTTCAACTGTTCCTGATTCGATCATCTCTTTGACAAATTTTCCGGCACTTCCATTTGTTCCGGTATACCTTAGATTGACTGTAATGGCCATATGCTCTCCTTTTCTACAATTCTTTCTTCAGAATGATCTTTTCTTCTGTACGATATTCTTCCTTAAATCCGTTTCTTTTAAACAGACTTATCGCTTTATTATCGATCGCAATATCATCATACAATACCCTGATACCATTTTTCTTTGCGATCTCACACAGGATCTTCAAGCCGAGTTCCCCATAGCCTTTTCCCCGGTATTTATCATGAATGATGATATCCGCAATATAGCCCTTAAGTTCTTCATCATAATGATAGGCTATCTCACCGACAAAGTTCTCATCATCCTTCAGATAACGGTAATACCTTTTATCTTCATTTTTGATGATCCAGTGATCATACCAGCTTTGCCAGTCATCTTCGGGAAAGTCAATAGTACCGCCCCAGGCATGATTGTAGGACATCGTCTTCTCATCCTCCAGCATCGCTTTTCTAAACCAGAGATCCTCGTATTCAGGCCTATACACTGTAAGTCTATTATCCATAGATTTATTTTACCGAAAGATAAGAAAAACAATTCATACAAAATGCTTGACAACTATATCGCTTTCATGGAAGAAACGGGAGCGCAATACATTGGCATAGTCCTGCAGTGGATCTATTTCAAAAAAAGAAGTGAACTTGGTAGCTTTGATATCTTCTCGAATCTTGAAAATGAGAGAAGAATATGAGAGTAAAAACAGGACCTTGTATCAATTGACACAAGGCCTTTTAATTTCAATAATCAATACTTCTTTCTGGCTAATCATATAGGCCATATCTTTTCTTTTTTGTCAGACTCCGATTTAGATGATCAGCTTTCAATATCCCGTTCTATCACCATATTGCATCTTCCCCAGGTTTCTTCTTTGTACATGAAATCGGGACTGTCACTCTTTATTTCACTGAACCCCATTTTTTCATAGCATTTTTTTGCTGCCGGGTTTTCTGAAAATACAGTCAGGGCAATGCGTTTTGTCTTTTCATCTTCAAACGCACGAGAAATGACAAGGTGCAGCATCTCTACTGCAATTCCCTTGCCCCGGTATTGAGGATCAACGATCACAAACTTCAGCTTTCCTTCTTTGATGTCAGGGTTCAATGAATAGCACAGAAATCCGACCGCTTTATCATCATCAGTTGCTGCAATCAAAGGTTCATCTCCTGTTTTTTGTTCCATCTTTGATAACACAGAAAGTAAATTCTTCTTATCAAGCGGATATTGAAACCGACCAGCACACCACATGGCGTGAGAACGCTCATCACTTATCCAGCTTTTGATTTTTTCAAAGTCCTTATCAGGGTCAAATGTTCTCAGTTTCATAAAAGTTCCCTCAATTAAAAGATATTATTCAGATATCGATCAATCAGCAGGATCAATCATCATAACATTTGGAGGTACCGTAAGGACCAACTTTGAAGTAACGATTGCATTTACGGCATCTGTATTTGCTCGCGCCATCCGTCCACATGGAAGCCCAGATCTGATACGAAATCTCGTCTTTATCTCCGTTTTCGCACCAAGGACACTCAATAGTGGATCCGAAGCTTTTATAGCCGCCATTAACTTTATCCATGAACGAATCCGGCAGTGTTCTTTCATACTCTTCCGGATCGATCCCATTCTCGGCAAGCAGTTTGCACACACCTACATTTGATGGTGTATTGATCAGTTTTTCTTCCAGTTCTTTTGAAATTTTCTTCATGTTGATATCTCTTTTCTTTCTACTTTATTTATACGATGAAAGTCAAAAAAAGGAAATATAAATAACTCGTACGGATCAAAGATCTTCATACGAGTTATAGGTTTTATTTACTGGCCGTTTTTCTTACGGCAATCTTGCTTGCCGGTTCTTCATGCTTTCTGCTGATTCTTTACTTTTGGCCGTGAGCATTAGCGATATGCATCACAACTTCCTTTAGTTCACAATTTTCAGCACCGGTAACGATAGGCTGATCACAGAACGGGCAGGTGTTTGTTTCGGATGCTTTTTTGAGCATAGCAGCCGCATCACCTAATTTTTCCAGAAATGTGAAAACGTTCTCTACAATATCACCGCCACCGACTACATCTTTCAACTGTTCTTCAAGAATTTTTCTTTCCTATTTCATTTTTTCTCCTCTTCTTTTTCATAGTAAATCAGGGCTTTTGTGTCAATGACCCTAACAGGGAAGCACGATTGCGTTACTTTCCTGATCTTTATGCTTCTTTGTTACTTTCTATTTAGCCTAATATGGCATATGTTATTCATCAAGATACTGCTTTATATAGCTTCTGTAGGAGATAGGATCAGATCCATCCGGAGAATTGCAGACATCTGTCATCCATTTATCTAACAGAATTGCACAGGCCTGATTTATCTTTTCCGCTTCTTCTGCCTTGCCCCGAATTTTCAATGCTCTCAGTTTGTTGATCAATTCAGTGCTGGCACTATGATAATCATCCCATTCTTCTTCATAGAATTTTCTGCCGCCAGCAATATTGTTAAGTTCATCAAGACTCAGTTCATTTTTGTAAACTGCCATTGTAAGTTTCTCCTTTCCTGATTATTGTTTCTTTCTTCTATGTTAATTATATCTTACAAATACAATGGACATCCATCACAATGTTTCCTTCTGCTTATATTCTCCAATCACCTAGAAAGCCCACTATTTTAGTGATGGGACGAGATGTGATCGGAATAAGTCCGAAGTCAGATTTGTACGTATATGCAATATGTATAATGTCAAATCGTTACTGTTCACAGGCATTAAAAAAAGATCATTTCTGATCTTTCGTGTATTCCTGAATGAGCTGTTTCAGATGATGCGAAGAGGAATGCTTTGATCACAGGTCAGTGAAAAGATCACCCAGCTGCTGAATATAACCGCAGTCAGGGCATTTATCACCGTTTCTTATGTCTTTAAGCTCGCACATCCGCGTGCCGCAGCGTTGACAGCAAAACCATCCCGCACGCGAGCCCTCGAATCCAGATGGAAGACGCCCTTCGCTTACCTTGTCAAGATCATTGTCATTCATTATGTATTCAATTCTCTTTTTCATAGATCGATCCCTCTTATTTATCCTTTATATGATAAATGATATATAGCTGGCAAAAAGCAAGCGGAAAAACAGAACCGGACAGAAAATGTAAAAAAGAGAATGTAAAAAATCTAAAAGAATATTTTAATAGAAATAGATAATAATCTGTTCAGTTAAGGTTTTTAGAATACCGTTCGTAAACCTGTACATTGACGAACTGCTATAAAATGGTTCCTGTCAGATTTTATTTTCTATTCTTTAGTCTGATTAATATATCTCTTGTAACTAAATCTTTTTCGATCTGTTAGTTCGGTATGTTTCAATGCTCACTTTTTTAACGCTGCATTGGTCTATAATAAAGTAGATGTTTGAATTCTTGTGCAAGACATTTATCAAAGATTATGAGAATACCGAAAACTCCGAAGTCCGGGAACGTTACGGCAGCTTTTTTTCTTTGTTTTCCATTTTATGCAATATCCTGATGGTAATCATGAAGCTGATCATTTCCTACATCAGCAATTCCATTTCCATTCGGGCCGATGCCCTGAACAACCTTTCGGATGTCGGATCCAATCTGGCGACTCTTATCGGTTTCCGACTTTCAAACAAGAGCCCTGATGCCGACCATCCTTACGGCCATGGACGGATGGAATACGTCTCCGGTCTGATCGTTTCTTTTCTGATTCTTCTGGTAGCTTTTCAAGCAGTCAAGGAAGCTCTGATCAAGATCCTCTATCCGCAGGATCTTAATTTCACTTATTCGACTCTGGCAGTTCTGATCATTTCGATCGCGATCAAACTGCTGATGGCTTACGTAAACGGCAAGGCAGCCAGGATGATCGATTCCGAAACGCTAAAGGCGGCGAGTCAGGATTCGCTCAACGATTCCCTGATGACATTGGCTGCACTTGTTTCGGTCATATTCTTCCGTTTCAGCGGTATCAATATCGATGCCTATGTCGGTTTTGCTGTCTCTTTGTTTGTATTGAAGGCCGGCATCGGGATCTTCAGGGAAGTCCTGGATACGATCTTAGGAAAAGCGCCAGATCCAAAGCTGATAAAGCAGATCGAAGAAGACATAATGAAGCACTACAATGTCCTGGGTATTCATGATCTGATCCTTCATGATTACGGCCCTTCTCATCGCTTTATGTCCTTGCATGCCGAAGTGGATGCATCAATTCCAATCATGGAAACGCATGATATGATCGATAATATCGAAAAAGAAATCCAGGAAAAGTATCACATCCTGACCAGTATCCATATGGATCCGATCGATACGAGCGATGAACTAGCCAAAGTTCTGAAAGAAAAAGTCCGGGATAAGATCAGGGAGATCAATGAGTCCTACAATATTCACGACTTCCGCCTGGTCAAAGGAAATACACATTCCAATCTGATTTTCGATGTGTTGATCCCTGCTGAAGACCATATCAGCAGCGAGGTGCTGAAAAAGCAGATCAGTGAAAAAGTAATGGAGATTGATCCGTCATACCGTACCGTTGTCACGATCGACCATTCCTTTGTATAAGAAAAAGGATAATTTGAAAGCAGCGTCGAATATCATTCTGACATCTGAATTCTATTACTAAAAAGATAATTATTTTTAGATTTTTAATTTAAAAGTCCTATTGATCGGAATGTCTGAATTATGTTCGTAAATGTACACAAAGTTGACCATTTTCTATGCTTTATCAACCAGATTCAGGTAAACTCTGCCAATCATATACAGGACCATAACGAGCCAAGGCTTTTTCTATACCGGACTTCCCTGGCCTAATCAGCAAATCTATATACAGATAAACAAGTGAAACTGCTACCTAATCAATTCTGCTGTGATCCACTTTTCATCTGCCTTCATAAACTTCTCTTTTGTGCCCTACGCTCAACGCAAGTATGATCAGCTTATCGTCTTCTATATGACAGATCAATCTATAATCACCGATCCGATATCTCCATTGTCCTTTTCGGTTTGCAGCAAGAGCTTTCCCGTGAATTCTGGGGTCTTCGCAGTTCTGAAGATTCTTCAGAATCCAGCCTTTGATCATTTTCTGAGTGAATCTGTCGAGTTTTGAGAATTCTTTATCAAAGCGCGATGTCGTCTCGACTTTATAGGTCATACATCAAGCTCCTTGAAAAGTTCCTCGATCGGTCTGGACTTCTTACCGCTTTTAACATATTCATCATAGGCCAGTTCTGCAACCGTCAGATCGTATTCATCTTCTATCTTTTCAAAGAGCGCTTTTTTGAATGCTTCGCCTAAAGAAAGGGAGTGCAGTTTCGCATAGCTTGTTGCCAATGCTTTTTCTTCTTCGGTCATTCTTATCGAAAATGCCATTTTCACAATCCTCCTTTACATAGTACATTGTACTATTTTCTTAGATCGATTTCAATCAGTATCTGATTCAAGTCATCACGCAAATAAAAAGAACAGTTTTCTGGAATAATGTTCCTAAATATACACATTTAACTCTCTATTTGTACGTATATGCAATATGTATAATGTCAAATCGTTACTGTTCACAGGCATTAAAAAAAGATCATTTCTGATCTTTCGTGTATTCCTGAATGAGCTGTTTCAGATGATGCGGTATGGGCCATCCTCATTGGGGTTGCAATCGGGGTTGTGGTAGATCTTCTGGATACCATTACAGGCAGGACATTCATCGCCATCTTTTATGTTTTCCCTTTCGCCCATTATATAGCCACAGTGTTGACATGAATATGGATTTATATATTGTTTTTCGGCTCTGAAAGCACCGCCCCAACTGGCACCACCACCGGATACCTTGTCAAGATCATTATCTTCTATTTTGTATTCAATTCTCTTTTTCATGGATCGATACCTCTTATATATTTTTTGTTCGACAACTTACAATGTTGTGACAACTGGAAGGATGCCTGACAGCAACCGACACCGTTGATCAGAAGGTCTGAACAGCAAGCATCTCAGTACACATCAGGTTTATCTTCATAGTAGAACTGCGATGGAAGATTAACACTCGTTCCTGCGGCAATCTGTTTTAACTCGTTATCGCTGAGCTCTATACCGGCTTCCTTTATGACTTATTTTGCTTCTTCCAAGGATTTTGCTTTTTCAACTTTTTCCGTAAGCTTTCCGACCAGTTTCATTCTTCATCCTCCTCTTGTTGAAAGATCTTCACTCTGTTACGACTCGCGGAAAATTTCTTTTATACATCCTTTATACGACAGTTTGCAACACTGTGGCAACAGATAATGTTCCGGATTGGCTTTATCGCCAAGATTTTCCTTTGCGGCTTCCAGCATCCCTGTCGAAAGATCTGCAAGGACCAACCTGCTGCACTTATCTATCAGTTTGCCATGTCCAAGCCACAAAGATCCATTACCGCATCCTGCTTCGAGGACATCAATTCCTTTACGTATATCATAGTTGGAAACAATCCAGGAACCGTATCCCTGTCTGTTGGTGGAATACTTACTATGAAAAGCGATCCTGGTATCCAACCCCTTGGAGGAAGTATACTGCGCTTTTACCGCTTCAGGATCATTTGAACTGCCAACCTTCATTCAATTCCCCTTCTGCTTATCAGATCCCGACTTTATGATCTCACTCATTTTCATGTTTCCATTTTAATAAAAAAGATGCGATTTATAAATCGGGACCTGATTTGAATCGTGTCTGTAAATATATGATTAACGAAAAACTCATTTCATGCGTTTCTCAAAGCGGAACATTCCTGCTGGAAACTGATCGTTGAGTTCTTCAGACATATCCGGATCATCGGGATCGGGATGATGGGAGTTGAAGAACTCTACGATATGGAAACCGCATCTGTTCACATAGAAATGAATGTTTCTTTTCTCAAAGTAAGGAGTCACTGTTTCCCAGACTTCCACAAGAGGATACATCCTTTCGATCTGACACCAGGCCTTATAGCCTATGCCTTTACTGTGACATTCAGGAAGCGTAAAAAGGATCTCCAGATCGCCTCTTCTTCCTTCAACGCGGACGATGACACCTCCCGCTTTCTTGCCGTCAGCCATGATCCTGTAGGCATCTCCTTCATCGATGGATCTCTCGATGGTCTTTCGGGAAATGATCTCTTCTTCCTCTTCATAGTGGTCATCAATCATTCCGAATTCCTCAGTGGCTCCATATTTGAAAGCCCACTGATTGTCTTTGATGAACTGTTCTCTGTCTTCCTGTTTCAAAGGAAGCAATGTAACTTCTGCCATATTTCATACCTCCTGTTTCGCCGGAAACAAAAAGCCCGGCATGAAAAACGATTTCACTACCGGGCTCACCCGACATCTTATCCAACAGGCGGCCTGCAAGCATTATGACTTACGATCCCCTGTGCTACGGCACACTGTCCTCCGATGCATCATCATTGTAGCACGAATAATACTTTTTCTTATCCGTTTTTGAAAATCTCTTTTCATCCATCAGTTACATGAACTGATGAATGACGAAGGCGATGATGACTCCTGCCAGAGCGCCGATCAATAGAAAGATCACTCTCTGATAGTTTCTCTTCCCCTCTTCTCTTGCCTTTTCAATACTGTCGAGTTTCTCACCGTTATAGAATGATACAATCTCCTTATAAGTATGGACATCATTGTCTTTCTTGGCCTTTTCAACTTTCAAGGCATAGAACAGTGCAGCACTCACGATGATCCCCCAGATCATTGTGCCTATCGCTTTAAGCTGCTTCATCAAAGGCACAGCCGATACGATACACAACAATACAAGTCCGGCAAAGATCCAGTTATCCTTTTTGAATCCGTCAACAACACTCTGATCAACTTTTTCTTTCATGATCTCGATATCTCCTTTTATCAATGTATCAAGGGAGACACCGAACAGATCACTCATCATCAACAGGGAATGAATATCCGGATAGCTTTTATCATTTTCCCAGCTTGAAATCGTCTGTCTGGAAACATAGAGTCTTTCTGCCAGTTCTTCCTGATTCAATCCTTTTCCTGCTCTAAAGTCTTTGATTCTCTGTCCTAAATTCATTCGGTAGTCTTCCTTTCAAGATCATGTTATCGGGATAATGGTATGATCGTCTATCAAATGTTCTTTACATCCTCAGTCATCAGGATGTCAAAGATTTTTTACACTTCATATTGATTTAAATGAAAGGTCAGAACAAGTCTGACCTCATGGATTCTTTTCATCGGTCGAGAAATAATCTTCGCCTATGAAAGTATAACCACATTTTTCACATCTGTAATGATATTCTTTTTTATTGCGCGCATAATCATTTATAACCATCGTCAATTTAACGTCAGTTGAGCCACATTTAGAACATCTGGGATTCTGTCCCGGTTTTATAATAAAACCATCGCCTCCGGTTACCTGTTTTGCCTGTTTTTCTGTAAGGATTTTTTCATCTTTCATAAATGTTTCCTTCCATAAACATTATACGAAATAAGCAGTTTCTTTGTCATTGCGATAAGATACAGACATATCATCACAAGTTGACAATTATGGAATCAAACCTCAAATGAAGCATGGAAGTATCTTATATAGCTGAATCACATCTGATCCAAACATCAGGCCAGACATCGCCAAATGACCTTCCTGTTCGTGTTTCTGGTTCATGATCATTTAAAGATACACTTTCTTAAGCGCCATCACATGCGATAAAAACAGCATGTACAGCAAGGAATCATATGCGCTCTTCTTTGCAAGCCGATCCGGACATATTACCCAATCGTCAAAAAAACGAACCATAAATACACCTTTCTGAATAAAAAACACAGCAATAGAATCTTATAGGATTATGCTGTGTTTTTAGATGTACTTTTCATTTACAGGTAGATGTATTCCGCAAAACATATTGTTATTAAAATGATTCGTAATGAATGCTGAATACATTCTTTGAGAAAAACGCTTAACAGTTAATCTTCTATTCCGAGATATTTTTTGGCATATTCAAGTGCCTGAGGACGGGTGATCTGCCCTTCTTTGATATAGTATCTGTTGTCTCCTGCCGGGTCGAATACACATGTGATACCGACTTTTTCCCATTCTCTGGCAATTGCAGCGCCTTTAGTGTCATCAAACAGGAAATCAACATACCCCCAATAGTTTTCCGTAACGCCTAACTTCTTAAGAAAGCAGTTGTCATAGAAGATCTCAGAGGTAGATCCGCCACTGATCTGGTCAAGTTCTTTTTCAGACATTTCTGTTCTGTTGATCTTTTTGTTATCGCTCATGTTTCTTATCTCCTTTTACATAATTAAGCCGAATATTGATTAAAGTTATCTCTGTTTCCTCAATAATACAATATTTTCGTTCAATATTTTTACGAAAAAAATCGATGAAATGTCAGCAATAATTCAGCTTAACACCCCATCGAAAGATTTTCTATTGTCTATTCATCATCCTGTTTGTCTTCGATGCCATCAAGTATTTGTTTTTCTTTATCTGGATTATAAATAATGCAGGTATGGATGATTATATTCAAAGCAGACAAATAAGTTTATAATTTAGGTAATGAGTAACAGATCAGCAGTAAATTCAGAATTCATCAGTAACAATTTTTTGCGTGCGATCAAAGACGGGCATGTCCATGCGTTTTTTCAGCCGGTCATGCGCACACTTACCGGCAGGATCTGCAACGTCGAAGCATTGGCCCGCTGGGAAGATCCGGAACATGGGATGATCGCGCCGATGGAACTGATCCAGGAACTGGAGAAAGCCGATCTGATCTATGAACTGGATATGGAGATCTTAAGGCAGACCTGTCTTTTCTACAATGAACTTAAAGACCGGGGTACGCCGATCCATTCCTTTTCCGTCAATCTGTCCAGACACGACTTCAAGCAGGAAGATCTTTTTGACAAGATCAGCGGCATCCTTAAGGAGCACAGCGTTTCACCGGATGCGATCAATCTGGAGATCACGGAAAGCGACATGCTGGAAGATGTGGATACTTTCCATCGTCTCTTTGTGCAGTTTACCGATGCAGGCTTCTCTTTCTGGATCGATGATTTCGGCAGCGGGTATTCGTCCTTGAACATGCTTAAGAACTACCGCTTCGATGTCCTGAAATTCGATCTGCAGTTTTTGCAGGATTTCTCTTTCAAAAACCGGCAGATCCTGGCACCGCTTACCAATATGGCCAAGAACCTTGGCATCCATACCGTGGCTGAAGGCGTGGAGAACCAGGAACAGCTTAATTTTTTGACATCGATAGGTTGCGAAGCTTTGCAGGGTTTTCTTTTCTCCCGTCCTTTATCAAAGGAAAAGTTTATCGAGTATCTTGATGAACATACGATGATCGCTGAACCTGAAGCGGAAAAAGAATACTGGAACATAATCGGCAGTCTCAATCCGCTCAGCGGCACACCGCTGGAAAGCTTCAGCCATGATCCGCTTTCGGAAAATATCAAAGAAACAGAATCGTTCATTGAAGCTCCTTTAGCCATCATAGAAATAGGCAACAACAGCGTTTCCCATATCTATGCCAGCAGTGAATATCTGAAGAATATCAGAGAACTTGGCTATCCGTCTTTGGAAGATCTTGAACATTCATACAACGAAAGGATCTCCGACCAGTATCTGATCTTTAAAAGAATGATCATGAATTCGATCGGAAATGATGCGGTCCAGGAACTTGATTACATAAGAAACAACATCTATTACAGCATCCGCACAAGATGTCTGGCCAAACTGTCCGACAAGGCGACCATCGCGCTGCAGCTGACGATCTTTGAAACCGAAAACAAGACCAAGACCACCGATGAGATCATGAGGTACAGCGGTGCTCTGTTTGCGACCTACGAGATGGCAATCATCATTCATCCTAAGGAGAACTATTCGGAAAGGGTTTTCTCAAGGATGGGCATCCAGTCATATGCGACCATGGGCGGTTTAAGAGAAACGGTAGATATTTTCATCAGAAACGAAGTCGATGAACGTGATCAGGAAAGG
>JAFRJA010000211.1 GCA_017432545.1 Erysipelotrichaceae bacterium | reverse complement strand
GTGTTGTCAGTTTGGGTGAGTCTGATATCGTCAGGAACAGTGGCGACGAAACCACCCTTCTCTTCTCTGATCAGGCCATTATTGATAGCCTGATTAATCTGTCTGCTAACATGGTCTTTCCGGCACTGCAGCCATTTTGCGAAATAGTCTTTCTTGTACTCGCAGATGTTGCCGGATTCCTTACGGCTGTATCCGTGAACAACCGCATAGAGCAAAAGATCCTTGCCATTGAGGTGAAGGTTCTGCAGCATCCAAGGCTGAATGATCAGATAATCAACTTCCGGATCAGAAACGACATCTTTATACGAAGAGGTAGTTCTGTACAGACAGCCCTTCTGATTCAGTTTGGATCTGAAATCGGTTTTGGTGATCAGTCCTTTATCCACCAGCGGTTTAAGATATCTGGTGGCGTTGGTCCTGTCGCTTATTCCCAGCCAGGCCGCCAGGTATTCAAGGGATCCGTAATAATACGAATCATACTGACCGAACGAATAGATAAGCGCGTATGTCAAAAGCTCTCTGGTGTTGAGTCCAAGCTCCAGCATCCAGTCGGCTATGACGATATAGTTTTTCTCGTTCAGCTTCCTTGTCATCGTTTTGAAAATTGGGTATACAAAAAGGCTTTTACAAGCCCCGCTTTCGTGTTATAATATCTTTGTCAAAAGAATTATATTGGGAGCCTGTAACAACAGACCAAAGTTAAAAGGTATTGCGAGTACCTTTTTTCTTTTGCCTGAACAGTGTCCATAAGGACTATTGAATTGTCTGGAATGACTCCCCTTTCATCTTGCGGATCAGGGAGCAGCATTATTGTAAAACGTGTGATATAACACAAACTATACAAGTGACTGTTATCTATAAAAAGGAACCATCATGTTACAATTGGATTGTAACCGGCAGATATCACCTCACAAGATATCAGATGCCCTTCATTCCAAGATAAAAGTAGCATAAACAGCTAGAATCATTCAACAAAAACAGGCAAATATTTTAGTATCCTAAAAATATTTGCTTTTTCTTTGTATTATTGTACAATGGTTTTGTTAGATAAAGAACCAGAAATTTTATATACCTAAAAAAGTTAATTAATGGCCTTAAAATTCTCCCGGAGAATTTTAAGAGCGGAAAGGATGTTGTTATGGAACTTACGTTCAGCAGGCTGATCATCCAGATTTTACAGGATCAGAACCTGAATCTGACTCAATTATATAAGGAATTATATGATCTTGGATTAAAAATAACCTATGCTTCCCTCTATGGATATTATACAGGGAAAATGATACCCCCTTTGTCCAAGGCTAAAGAGATTCTTAAAATCGAGAAAATAGAAATTGAAGACGAAGAACTTGAAGCTATTCTTGAACAAAGCCGGAAGGTTCAGAAACAAGAAAATAGCCAGGAAGATAAAATTCTAAATCTTAATCTAAAAATCAAACCGGAATTAGTTGATGGTGCTTACAGAAACCAATCTAAATACCTGAGAAGCGTAATTGAGATGAGGGCTGATGAACTGTTTGGGGACGAGAATCTTGTCACACAGTTCTCGGCAAGCGGCAAAAGAAAGATCAGCTCCTATGTTGCGTATCTTATAAAAAAAGATTTGGAAGAAAGCGGATTGCTGGAGGTTGAATAAATATGACAAAAGTTATTTGTTTGGGAAATCAGAAAGGCGGCTGTGCCAAGACATCGGACTGCCTGAATATTGCATACAGCTTTGCGAACACAAAAGGCTATAAAGTCCTGCTAATTGATCTGGACAGCCAGGGTAGCGCATCTTTAAATGTAGGTATTAATGTTGCTGATGAAAACATCAATACGATCGATGAACTGCTTGGTGCCTATGTCAAAAAAGAGATAACAAGCTTTGACTGGGAAGATGTTCAGAACTTCATCTACACCCCGACCTACCTGACAAGAAAGCGCAACGGAAATAACAAGTGGGAAACGGTCCAGGAACCATTCGGTTTTGATATTATTCCAAGCGCCCTTCCGCTGTCTCTGGTTGAACTGCAGATGGCTCTTGTGGCCAGCCAGAACACAAACGGAAAGATCAATCTCTATTACCTGGATGATCTTATTCAGTGTATCAAGGAAAACGCTGATTATGATTACATCATCATTGACACCCCGCCTGCTCTTGGTTCGCTAAGCATGAATGCCATGATGGCCTCTGACGGCGTCATTGTTCCAAGCAATCTGGATATCATGTCGTTCCGCGGAATCCAATCATTTAAGGAATCAGCTGACTATGTTCAGTCGCTGGCAAAGCAAAGAGGCAGGGATCACAGAGGAATACTGGGCATCCTTCTTTCTCTATACTCAGAAAGAAGAAGCGTTGACAAGGCGCTTGAAGAATATGTGCACGAGTTTTACCCTACTCCTACCTTCCAGCATCAGATCAGGGAATCCTCCGATGCCAAAAGAGCAAATGCGGAAGGCGTTCTGTTTGCCCAGATAAACAAGAAGGCAAAAGAAGATTTTGACCTGGTCTGTGATGAAATTGAATTTGCTCTCAACGACAAGGAAGGCTGGGAGAAGAAGACAGAAGAGGTCTGGCAGGAGATCAAGAAATCAAGAGAAGAAAGCAAGGGGGCTAACGCATAATGGCATATAATTTCAAAAAGAATAAATTCAACGCTATTGAAAGAGACAAGGAGACCCTTTATACAAACAACTCCAAGATTAGCAAGTCCAACGCGGCCTTCGGCACATTAAGCGTAAACGAAATAATGTCTGTAGCCATGACCGACAATAGCCTGATTGAATGGATAGATATCGATCTGATCAAGCCAAGAAGTATAAACGATTTCAGCAAAGCTTCCGTAGAAACCTTAAAGGAATCGATCAAAGAACTGGGATTGTTTTTCCCGATCCTGGTCAGAACAAGCGATAACGGAAAATATACGATTATTTCCGGACACAGAAGATTTCAAGCCGTAAAGGAGATACTCACAGACTATAAGATCGAAAAGGTCGAAAAGGAAAAGACCGGACAGGATGTTTCAGATCTTGAAGACAAAATCAAACAGTTCAGCAAGATAAAAGCCACCGTCTTTACGGTAGTTGAAAAAGGCAGCGAACTGCTGGGAACAAGTCCTAAATACATCACCAAGGAACAAGAAGAAGAGATTTATATAGCTTCCAATGCTGAAAGCAGAGGTAACAGCCTTGAAGGAAAATCTGGATTCGTTGTTGTTGAATATTTCTATAATCTGATCAACAGGAACAGCGATTTGAAGACAAGACTTCTTGAGGAAAGAAACAGGAACGCCAAAAGAAAAGCCACCAAACTGAATATGCCGGATGTCATCGCCAGATTCATTACCAACGACCTTGGATACCCTATAGCTCCTTCCTATGTCTGGCAGGTAATTGATTTGATAGAAAGTCAGGATGAGTATCCGAAATATCACAAGATCATCATGGACAGGATCTCAAAAGGCGAGAAAGTGAAAAGAGCCTATAAGGATTACAAGATGGCTGTAAAAATCCACAACGCTTCATTTGAGAATGATGAGATAAGAAAGGAATATGCTACAAGAATTGAAAAGGGAAACGAAAATATAGAGGATATTTACAACGAAGCCTTTAATATAAAAAAAGAAAAGAAAATTCACGAACAACAATTAATATCAAAAAGGAAAGTTGTAAGGCTTTTGAACGATGTAATTAACGGGAAAATAACCTCTCAAGAAGCCTTAAAACAAATAGAATCACTATAAAAACGAGAATAAAAGAACTTCCTTAAAATTCTCCGGGAGAATTTTAAGGATTTTTCTTTATAAAAAGAAGACACAAAAAACGAATTTTTTCCTAAAGAAAAAATTGAGATAGAATTTAAGTGTGAAAGTTAACAACAATAACGAGGCCAGAACCGAAAAGAAAACCAGAGATCTTGGTACTTTTGTCATACTTAATCAGAAGAGCATAATCAATTATGTTGATGAGATTTTAAATAAATTTGAATCTGACCCATCTTATAAAGAAAAGATTCTTAATCAGATGCTTCCGGAAAGAAAATATAAGAACACCAAGAAATCCCAGGATTACAAACTGATATCCAGAATCCTGAAGGAAGAAATGGGGATTCAAGGCGTTGGAGAAACAACAATATGGCGGCTTTTAAGGATCAAAGATGAGTATCCTGAAGTTTACGAACAGATCAAAGAAAACAAGACAACAATAACTGCAGCCTATAACAAACTGTTTGAAAAGGAAAGAGAAAGCAAGGCAAAAATAAAAGAGAGCAATCCGGATCTGCCAGATCTTCTCAAAAAAAGAAAACTGGATTTTGATAAGCTTCAGAAAGAGTTACAGTACATTGAAGAAGAGATTGACAAGATCTCTGACGATGAGAAAAAGCAACCCTCACTTAAGAAACTGAAACAGGTTGATACACAGCTTTTCAGGCTGAGAAAGAAAATAGGAAATCTGATCACAGAAAACGATCCGGATAAATTCGTTTAGATATGGCAATCACCAAAACAGGCTTCATGCGAGGAATACAATGTCCGAAGATGTTGTGGCTTGACAAACACAAGCCATCTTTGAAAGTGATTCCTCCCGAAGTTCAGGAAAGAATGGATGAAGGAAACGATTTCGGTGATGAAGCCATGGCGATGTTTGGTCCCTATGAAGAGATGACCATCTATAAACCGGGTACGACCATTCCTGATAAAGAGGCAATGGTTGCCAAGACAAAGGAACATCTTGCCAAAGGAACAAACGTGATCTGTGAAGCAGCGTTCATGAACTACAGCAATTACTGTGCCTTGGACATTTTAAGAAAGACCGATTCCGGATATGATATCTATGAAGTCAAAAACTCTTCAGAAGTCCATGACCAGCACATAAAAGACGTAGCCTTTCAGTATTACATTGTCAGCAGATGCAAGATCAAAATCGACAGAATCTTTATCGTGATCCATGGTCCGGATGAAGAAAACCGTTTTGTCCCGGTGGAGGTGACCGAAGAAGTTAAGAAGCTCTACAACTGGATTGACAACAATATCTGGAGACTTAACAGGATTCAGAAGGAAAGCGAAGAGCTCGATATAGCACCGGGAGAACAATGCAATGAGCCGTATGAATGCTGGTACTACGGATATTGTCATACGGAAGAAAAGGAAGAAGAAAAGGAGCAGGAGCAGATACAGATGCTATGAAGCCTGGAGATAAAGCATATTTCGTTGAAACGGGAAATGTAAGAGAAGCCGAGGTCTTAAAGATCAATGGTGATTTTGTTACACTCAGGTTCAGATATCCTGATCCCAATTCAGGTCCAAGGCATACCGTCTACCAGAATGGTGGGTTAAGACTAAGAAAAAGCAGGGTGTTTGAAAGTAAGGAAGAAGCTCAAAAATCTATCAGATAGT
>JAFRJA010000210.1 GCA_017432545.1 Erysipelotrichaceae bacterium | reverse complement strand
TCGGAACAAACCAGAGCGTTGGATATAAGCAGATCCACATCCGGGTTGGTATCGATGATGATGTAATCATAATCATTCTTGATCGGCTCAATTGATCTGGATAATCTTGTCTGCTGTATGCCGTGAGAAGCATTCAGCATTTCTTTCTTCAGTACGAAGAGACTCCTTTTGGATGGCAAGATATCCAGATTTCTGAATCTTGTCGAATGGATGCAATCAGAGATTTCTTTCTGCTTTCTTAGCAGTTCACAGATTCCGTTGATGTTTCTGAAGTCTTCATAGAAGCGTTTGGATGCATTCCCCTGCGGATCGTTGTCGATCAAAAGCACTTTATGATTCCTGGATAATCCAACCGCCAGATTAACGGATGTGGTAGTCTTCCCGCATCCGCCTTTGGTTGATTGAATCGATATTATCTTAGTCATCATCTTCACCAGGCCTTTCATCATCAATCAGCTCGATCTCCAGATAACATCTGGAATAGATACTCTTTCTGTTTGGATATAGATCAGAGATCGAGTTTACTTCAACCGATTCATCACAATGGATGTTTTCAATGAAACGATTGATCTCTGATTCTTTTCCTTCAATGCGTAGTTTTAACATTTCAGTTCAAACCTCCTTCATCAGACAAACGTCTGTTGTTCAAGGCGAAATTCATCTCAACGTATTTGACCAAGTCTCTAATGGGCTTCCCGTTGTTGTCTTTCCACCCTCGTTTTGATAACTTGTCAAAATACCGGTAAAGATTATCTTTCGATGTTTTGATTTCACCGTTTTTCATCTTTTCGAAAAGAGTGTAAAATGCGGCATACTGTTTGGCGTCCATGCTTCGTGTAACGGCCCAGGCAAGATCTTCGGAATCAGACGATACAGATCGATCCGTCTGTTCTGTTCTCTGTTCTTTCTCTATCTCTTTCTCTTGTTCTTCTGTACTCTGTTCTATCTCTGTCGGACAAATACGGACATCTGCGGACAATTTGCGGACATTGTCCGCCACATCTTTTTCTGTCTCAATTTCAGCAACAACTTCAGAATCCTTTAAACGTGCGATTCTTTTTCTTTGTGCGTCCATTGTTTCCGATCCTATCAGTTCCGGTACAGCATTCAATAAAAACTCGTTCTCTGAATAACCTTCCTCCAAAAGATTATGAGATCTCAAATAGCTGATCGTCATCATCACATTGTTTTCATCTTCGTCAATGATTAATGCCACTTCTTTTTCAAAGGTATCTTCAATTCCCTGGTAGATAAGAAGTCCATTATTTGATAAAGTCTTGAGCATCATCTTGAGATAAATGATGGTATAGGTGTCACCACCGGCAAGTCTTCTGAGTTTCTTAATCTCCGGCTGATCAAAGAAATCTGTTTTCAATCGCATCCAGTAATACTTCCTTGATCCTGCTCTGATTCTTTTATCCGATGACATATTCGCCTCCGGAATTATGTTTCTTACAAATATCCTTCATCTTTTTTCCTTTCGTTTTTATGGAAGATTTTTGGAAGATCGGACAGATTTTGACCATTTTTTAACGTTTTCAAAACTTTTTCTTCATAAGCATTGATAAACGTAAATAATCAAAAAAAAGCCTTATTTTAAAGGACTTTTCTAAGAAAACATTATCTTTTTCGGTGATGGATTTTAAAGCCTAAAAAGTCTATCAGAGTCTCCTTCATCCGCAGCCATTGAACTTTTAACGCCTAAAATAAGGCGTTTTTAATTTTCCTAATCAATTTTTGGTGAGATTTCGGTGAGATTTTCATCAATTACGTTATACTTTATCAACAAATCTCCAATTAATTCCTGACAATATTTTTCAGCAACCTCTACAATTCTATTCTCTTCTTCGGTTGATTTATGAGTATATCCTTCATTAACACTGGTTCCGTTTGAGTGACCAATATACTCTTTGCGATCATATTCCTCAATATGATTATTCTTCAACAATGTGTTGAAAGAATGTCTGGCAATATGATTCTTATATGGTTTATCATTTTTTTCATTAATTAATCCCAATAATACATAAGCTTGTCTGATATGATTGTTGAATGTTTTTAAACTAAATGGATCCAACATCCCTTCTGAGCTTCTTGAATACTGTAATCTGGAGAAAATATACATATCATCTTCATACAGTGAAATGCTTCTTAAGTAATCAAGATATTTATCCAAGTATTGTGCAATGGAATTTGCAATCCTAATAGTTCTGTCGTTTTCCGTTTTAGTTGTTGTTTCTTCATATGACTTTCGTGTTTTTTCTTTATTAGGATGCCATGAGATGCTTGAATCAATAAGAAGTGTTTTATTTATACGGTCGTACTTGCTTATTCTTAAAGCAATAACTTCATCGATTCTCATTCCTGTGCATTCAATTAATAGTTTTCTAACAGTAAACAATTCTGTTGACACTTTCTAATGATGCATATTCTTTAATAAAATTGGCGTTTTCACTCACGGGTATATGTACATATTATTGGAAATATTCTTGAATTCGAGGATTCAGTACTTCAATCGGATTGATTATTTCTGCTGGTTTAGCAAGGATAATAATACTGATAAATAACCTAGGAATCGCATAATTAAGCAATTATTAATCAAGAATGGTGTTAAAACCAAGTGAAAACATAGTAAATAAGGAGTTATTCACCAACAGAATTGTTTACTGTTAGAAATAGTTTTATTTCAAACACGGGATTAAATATACCATTTTCGATTTTCTCAATACTGTTAAATATCTTCTTTAAATTTTCTTTGTATTCTTTGTCAATAATCTCACTAACTGCATTTCGATATTGTTTTTTAGCTCTGAATAGTTTGGGCATCTATACTTCGTAATCAATATCAATCACCGTTTCTACTCCAAACCATCTTTTTGTTTCTTTATATAATGCTTTAAAATACATAAGTACATCAAATATCAAGACTTCTTAACAGTTATTCGGTTTACAATTTGTCGAACGTATCAGGCTCGCTGTCCGGAACAAGATCCAGAATCGCGCCAAGTTTTTCTCTTGATCCTCTTGCTGCGCGCATCGACAGATACTGCTCCGTTTCCAAAGCAGTTATCTTTTCGATAACGGCGGAAGAGATAAACTGGTTGATTGAGATATTATCCTTTTCAGCCAGAGCTTTTACAGTTTCGTGAACCGAATCAGGCAATCTTACACTTAATGCGCTCATCTTATTCCTCCTTATTCAGTATTTCCAGGAATTCTCTGGCATCGACAACTTTGATGCCAAGATTCTCTGCTTTCAGTAAATCCTTTTTATTGTAGGTAACGATATAATCCGATTCCGATGCCAAGGTAAGCTCCAGAACATGATCATCAAACGGATCCTTCAGATATGGCCGCCACAGATAGAAGACTCTTGATTTTTCCCCTATTGCACATAATGAATCAAGCAGCTGATCGATGATGTCATCGCTATAAATGTCTTTATCAAGTTTATCCTTAAGGATCTCTTCGTATTCCAGGACCATCGGAACCGAGATAACGATTTTGAATCTGTCTTCGTAAAGCATCTTCAGTACCTGATAAGATGCACCATTCCGACTTCTTAATCCACTTAATAAGACGTTCGTATCTATGACCGCTTTCATCAATGGTATTATACATGATACCATTTTATATGTCAATTGAACCTTCACTAGAGAAAACTATGAGAGTTTCTTGAATTATGTTCGTATTTCTACACTTTTACGAACATAATAATAAATGCTATTCGCATTGAGGAATCCTGTATTTCATCGAAAACACAAACAGGTTTCATGACTGTTTATTTATAGCTATCGATTCATTCGATTTCTTTCTCGAGTGCGGCATATAAGGATCTAAGTTCTTCTTCGTTTAAAGTGATTCCTTTCCCCATTTTTTTATGATTTTCAAACCATTCCCTAAGATCGTACTTGTTGTCTATGAATTCGATCATTTCTTTTGAATTGAGGAGTATGCTTTTTTGCAAAACAATAATCAATTTGGCAATTCCCGGCCTACTACGGAAGAACAGTTGATAGATCTGGATAAAGGTTACTCCATAAATCGGATGAAAAGTGACGGTTGAAAATCTACTGTGCAGTCATATTATTAGTAAATAAAGTCATTCCGGCTACATTTCTATGACTTGCCCAACAATTCTGCCTTGCCCTCCTGCAAAGGATGTCGTTACTTCGATCAGTTCCTTTGCTGTTTCTTCCATCAGTTCGTCGGATGTTACCTCATTACCCTGAACAATATAGAAAATGTTCTTGCTGTTTTCTGTCACTTTGTCTTTTTCCACCTGTCTGATTTCCAGCCAGCAGAGGATATCATTATTGTCATCAATATAGGAGTATTCGCCAGGCTTTACTGGTTTTTCTTCTGTTGCACCAAGCGGCAGAAAATGTTCGCTTCCATCAGTCAGTCTTAAGCTTATATTCCCATTGATCTTGTCAATGTCATGAGCACCAAGAGCAAGTTTTGATTTCATTGAAATAATATTGTAAATATCAACAGCTTTGTTTATTTCCATCAGATCTTCTTTTTTCTGAAGCAATTTGATCAGATTCTCTGACGCGGGGATATTTTTTCTTCTGGGAACAGCTACCTTTTCATGTAAAGCATAAAATCCTTCAAGAACAGGATCTTCCCTAACATTAAAATCACGGTAGATCTCTATCAGGGTTTTTACCTGATTATTTCGCCAGTTCAGATATTCTTCACTGATTGTTTCATTATCGATGTTTTCAATCAGAACACCTTTAATCTTTACCCCCAGATCCAGAACATTTTTAAAAATATAAAACTTCATCTTCCTGTCCTCCTAATGACTTGAATAATGTCAGCATGGAAACGACACTCTTTTTTGAAACCACAATGCCGTCTCCATGTCTTAACATCTCCCATTGTTCCAGAACGCTTTTAGTTATAGAATTCAGGGAATTCATTACTCTTCTCCGAATAATGCCGTTGAAAGATACCTGTCACCTGAATCAGGTAATATGATGACAATGTTCCTGCCTGTATTTTCTTCTCTTTGAGCAAGTTGTATTGCTGCCCATACAGCGGCACCGGCAGAGATACCAACCAGAACTCCTTCATTTCTGCCGAATTCAGCTCCTGTTTTTATTGCGTCTTCATTTGTAACTCTGATAATCTCATCATATATTCCGGTATCAAGTACAGTTGCCACAAAACCTGGTCCTATTCCCTGAATTTTATGAGCACCTGCATTTCCTCCCGAAAGAACTGGCGACGCATCTGGCTCAACTGCGATTACTTTGATATCAGGATTCTTTTCCTTCAGGTATTTTCCGGCTCCGGTAATTGTACCGCCGGTTCCTACTCCGGAAACAAGAATATCAACCTTTCCATCGGTATCTTTCCATATTTCCGGACCGGTCGTTTCATAATGAACTTTAGGATTTGCCGGATTATCAAACTGGCCCGGGATAAAGCTGTTTGGAATTTCAGCAGCTAATTCTTCGGCTTTGGCGATCGCTCCCTTCATTCCTTTTGACCCTTCGCTCAATACGATCTCTGCACCATATGCTTTGATCAGTTTTCTTCTTTCTACAGAGAATGTTTCCGGCATGACGATTATAACTCTATAGCCTTTCGCTGTACCTACAGCTGCTAAACCAATGCCGGTATTACCTGAAGTCGGCTCAATAATAACAGATCCTTCCTTCAATAATCCCTTCTTTTCAGCATCTTCAATCATTGATTTTGCGATGCGGTCTTTAACTGAACCAGTAGCATTAAAATATTCCAGTTTCCCCAACAGTTTAGCTTTTAAATCATATTTCTTTTCCAAATGGACAAGTTCCAATAACGGAGTGTTTCCGATAAGCTCGATAGCAGATGTTTTGATATTTGACATTATATTTTCCTCTTTCTTTCTATTTACATAAGACAACAAATAAAAACCGGGATCATTACTGCTCCCGGTAAACTGTCTGTCTGATGATAATTATGGTTTATTCATATTATGGATTGTTGCACTAAAACAATCCCAGACGGTTTGCCGGGCTTATTGTCTTACAGTAACAACACATGATACTACTGTTATTATTGATCATCATATCCCGTACTCCTTTCGCCGTCTTATGTTATTAATAGCCTACCACTGTTAAAAAGCGAATGCAACGAAAGTGATTCATTTACAGAAATAAGCTTCATTTTTTTGTTGAATGTATACTGTTACAGTTTTCTTTCAAAGGGATCAGGCAATACTTCAGGTGTTATGCGGAGTTATTATATTGCTGCCTTATCCATCATGAACATCTCCTCAGTGGTACTTATCAGCTGTACATCCTCATATAGAGATGTCATTTTCATAGAATAGTTTTATATCGTCTTCATATGTTTTCATAAGCGATTTTACACCATTCTCGCTTCTGTCTTTTGACAGTTCGTCTCTGGCCATTTCCTGATATTGACTGATATTTATCCCATTAGACTTATAGTCAAAATGATTCCATTCATTGTTCCTTATGAGCTCTTCAGTGCTGGATATCTCTTTTTTGATTTTTATTATCTCGTTGGACAAATCCATGCTGCTATATTCCATATGAACCGTGTCTGTTACCCTACACAATTTCAAACCTGTTCAAAAAACACTACTCAGTTTATGAATAGTGTTTTGATAAGTATGAATTGTTAACCATCTGAAGGTAAACCCTCTTCAAGGATGGCAAGAATCTTATCAGCTTTCTCTTCACTGAATATATAAGATTTAACTATCTGGTAAGCAGACCGGCATCCAGTACAAATTGTGAACCATCAACATAGCGAGCCTTATCTGATGCCAGGAATAATACCGCATTGGCGACATCTTCCGGCTGGATCCACGGAACCGGCTGCAGATTACCGGCACTGGCTTCCGCAATCTCCTGCGGTGTCTTGCCTTCCATGGCTGCCAGACCATCGTTCATCGGCGTATTGACACCGGTCGGATGGATGGAAATAGCCCGGATATTATAGTCCGCCAGTTCGATTGCCAGAGCTTTGGTAAAACCGGTCAGACCCCATTTGGAAGCTGTATAGTGTGATAAGCGGTTTCCAGCTCTTAATCCCATGACCGAAGAGTTATTGATGATGACACCACTCTTCTGTTTCTTCATATAAGGAACGATCTCCCTTGTAACCTTAAAAGCACCGGTCAGGTTGATACCGATCATCGCATCCCAGGCCTCATCGCTCATTTCATCAACTTTATAGTAAGCGCAGATACCCGCATTATTAAACAGGATATCGATATGACCGAATTCTTTGATCGTACCCTCGACCGCCGCCTTTACTTCTTCATTATTACGGACATCACCGACAAAAACGATCGCCTTGGAACCCAAAGCCTCAACTTCTTTCTTCAAAGACTCCAATTCCTCATTGGTACCAAAATCATAAGCCGGATACTCCGCCTTTTTAGCGATATCATAACCAGCAATATAAGCACCCTCTTTCGCAAAAGCCAGAGCCACCGCTCTGCCCTGACCGTGAGCGGCACCGGTAATGAATACTACTTTTCCTGCAAATTCTTTTTCCATGATTATTTATCCTTCCTGTAATTTAATAATATCTCATCAAGATCGACCTTCGCCGCTGTCACAAAGAGATTTGTCGCAAACATCTGACCTGCAAAAGCGATGATCTGAATGATCTGTTTCTCACTGAAACGTTTCTCCAGCCTTTCATAGATATCCAATGGAATATTGTGAAAATCCTTAACGATCGCTCTGCCGAGATCCCAAAGCAGCTGTTCGGTTTCACTCAGAACCAGATTCTCCGGATCTTCACCACTATCGATCAGAATCTTTCTGAAGAAAGTCCCGCAGACCAGACAATCATTGCCAGATGAAATCGCGTAACTTAATATGACAAATTCTCTTTCACTTAGAAAATCTCTTAAGCCCTTCTGCAGATCATACCAACCCATATAAACTTCAAACGAAGGCAGATCATTGAGAAGAGTATATTTCATATTGGTCATATGACCGCCCTGAACCTCTTCATGATAGGCAACAGCCTTTAACTGTTCTTCACTTAATCCATATTCATCAGCTCTTTTATAACGACTCATAGCTTCTCCTTTCTGATACTTCTGTTATATTCATCGATCTCCTCCTTGGTCTTCCGGTCATCAAAAAACAGATAAGTGATTAGAGCCAGGAAGATCATGATCGAAATAACGATCGCGGTGATCTGTACACCCTCAACAGTTGCCATCGCATAACCCGGCGAGTTATAGGCGATGATGATTGGACATAAGGCGACAACGATACTCTGACCCAACTGTTGTATAAAAGCTCTGACCGTCATGAACATCGCTGTATTGTCTTCCTTGTTGCGGATCTGATCAAGTTGAGCGATATCCGCAAAAGCCGCATTTGGAACGATATTGGTGATCGAGATAGGAAAACCGATCAGGACACCAAGCAGAATCGCAAACGGTACCGGTGGAATAATTCTTGTGACAGCATCATGCAAAGCGATAGCCAAATATAAAACGGTATATACTGCACAGGCAAAAACGATCATATTCTTCTTGCCGAACTTCTTAACACCCGCATTAACTAACGGATAACTCGCAACGCCGATGATCATCGCGATCGCCATAACGATCGTCGCATAGCTGTCTCCCGCATCACCAAGACCGATTAAAAGTCTCAGATAATACAGTAAGGTCGTATTAAAGAACTGAAAAGCCACCCACATGAAGAAAAAACCGATCGTCAGGATGACATAATCCTTATACTGAAAAGTCCTCTTGAATGACTCCAGCAAAGGCGTATAGGAAGGCTCTGCCTTGGCATATTCAGTCTCCGGGAAGGTATAAGCCGGAACGTAGACAAAATAACCTGCAATCAGCGATACCACCACAAAGACACCCCGCCAGTAATTAAGCGGCGATACACCAAAATTCATGAAAACCGAACGCAGGATCGGTGCCGCATAAACCAAAGCTGATCCGATGACAAAAAACAGTGTCTCCTGCGTAAAGAAGCGCATCCGATCTTCCGTATCGGTAACGATCTCCGTAGCTAAAGCCGAAAAAGGAACCAGATATAAAGATGAAGAAATAAAGTAGATCGACATCATGATCCCAACCCAGATCGTATTAGCCAGGGATGCACCTTCAAAAGGAGCCAATCCTAATAAAGCTCCGGAAACGACCCATGGAATGACGGCAAGTCTCATGATCGGGATCCGCTTGCCATTCTTATTTACCAGACGGTCAGATCTTGAAGCGATATAAGGATCGATGAAAGCATCGATGATCGCGCCGATACCCCGCATGATCGCAAAAGCTACCGCACCGAATACCAGTTTCTGCGGAATACCGCTTCCTTCCGCTGGCACATACAAAGCCATCAGATAGGTCGTGATCAAACCGTTAAACAGTGAACGAGCCAGATCACCATAACAGAATCTCGTCAGTGCTTTTTTCTTCTTAAATTCCTCTGCACTTAATTTCTTTTTTGCCATAATTACCCCCTTCTATAAAAAATCCGGAATATACTATCCCGGATCTGAACACTCAATTATCTTAAGACCGTCACAGTAAAACGATCCCTGAGCTTCTCCGGGATACAATCTTACCGCTACAACAATTATGAAGAACTGTCTTATTCATTATTATTTTTACTTTAACACTTTTAAATGATTATGCAAGAAAAGTTATCAGACTAGGATCAGTGAAATAATCATCAAAATGTCCATAATGATAATTACCATTTTCATCCATAGGATCATCATAATAATTTGTCATCTCATAAAGGTACTTCTGATTTATATTCCAGAGTAAATCTCTATCTTTCACTTCAACTTTCTGTAGTCTGATCATTATTCTTTCCTTTTTTCACTATCCGTAACATTCAAATATAACTTACTATAACATTATCCCGACAAACTTGAATTTTGCTATATCAGGTTAATTGCTTCTTTACTGTTTCTTTGCGTTATTTATAGTTTTGTCAATCAATTCCGCAAATTCACCCGCTCTTGTAATTGTGCTCATATGCCCACCTTCGATCCGAACCACCTGCGCCTGTGGGAAGACCGATTTCAAATTCTCCTGCTGCTTCGATGTGAAGAAATCGTTGCTTGGAAGGATCATCACAACAGGACGGATAGATGAAAATTCTTTTGAGGTCACGGGTTCCTGATGCATGATATCCACCAGCAGAGATGTGATATGCAGATCCTTTTCACGTGTATAACCATCAGCAATCATCACCGCCATATCGTGGATGTATTTCTGCACTTCAGAGTTTTCTGAAACAGTATACTTGTCCATACTTTTTATGATAAGGGGTTTGAAACGCTTATCGTAGTTGCAATGCTTCATATATAGCAGGAGCAAAGGCGCAAAGAAATATTTTCTGCGGAAATCTTTGATCGTATCCTCGTCCATGGCTCCTGTCGCGTGGAGAAACATTCCTTTGACCATATCAGATTTTTCTCTTGCGATAGCCTGTGCCATATAGCCGCCGAAACTTGCCCCTGTCAGATAACATTCCGTAACTCCCAGCTCATCGAGAAAGCGGATGATCCCGGCCGCAACATCTCTGATCGTTTTCAGCTCCGTCGGGTAATCAAAATTGATGACACGGTATTTATGAGATAAATGCTCAATAAAATCCACCCACATCTCATGACTGTTCATCCCGCCGTTCAAAAGAACGATCACCTCGGAATCGGATTCTCCTGCTATCAGATAATGATACTTTGCACCATCCACTTCTATATCCTTGTAGATGTAGGTCGTGTTTAATCTCTTAACTTTTTCAAAATATGTCTCCATATTCTGCTTCCCCTATAAATATCGATTTGTCTTTCTATTTCCATTTTAATAAAAAGACTTCGGATTATATAACAAAAGTCTTTGCTTGAATGAATTATGTTCGTAAATCTACACTAAAATGAACTATCACCGCATACCGGAATCTGCCGCTTAGAAAAACTCTTTAATATTATCCGCAATCTCCCTGCAACAGTTCTCCAGGGCAAAATGTCCGCTGTTTACCGGAACGATCCTTGCATCGGGAAGATCTTTCTTAAAAGCTTCAGCTCCTGCCCAGATAAAGGAAGGATCTTCCTTGCCCCAGATGGCCAGAAGTTTCGGCTTGTATGTTCTTAAGTATTCCTGGAATGCAGGATATAACTTGACATTGTTCTGATAATCAAAGATCAGATCGGACTGCTTCTCTGCATAGTCATCGATGGTGGATGCATAATACATATCCAGTGAGTAACCATCAGGAGATACAGAACCTTCTTCAGTTCCAAAAGTGTATTGACCATAAACAGTATCAAAAGAGAAAGCAGTCTTATATGATTCTCTTAATTCAGGTGTGGGATTCTTCCAGTATTCCGCTCTTACTGCCCATTTGGGACCTAAGCCTTCTTCATAGACGTTGCCATTTTGAGAGATGATGCCCAATATCTTTTCCGGATGTTTCAAAGCAATTCTGAATCCGATTGGTGCGCCATAGTCGAAAACATACATATAAAACTTATCGATATGTATCTCTTCTATAAAGGCATCACAGATCTCTGCTAAATGGTTAAAGGTATAATCAAATACATCTCTTGAAGGAGACTCGCTCTGTCCGAATCCGGGATAGTCCATAGCGATACAGTGAAACTTATCTTCTAATAAAGGCATTAAGTCTCTGAACATATGGGATGATGAAGGAAAGCCATGGAACAATACCAGATATGGCTTATCGACGCTTTCGCATTCTCTGCAAAACACATTCAATCCATTTACCGTTATTTTCTTATATACCACAATCCTTATCCTCGCACATTCAGATTTTTATTTCTCTATTTATTTTACAAAAAAGGCTCCAGATTATGAACTTGGAGCTTTCAAATGATGGATTGTGTTCTCAAACTTGCACAATTATGAACTTTCCACACAGTTATAGGTTGATGTTATCTGCTGTGCGAGTTGATCCACTCACCAGTGTATTTTTCAGCATCTCTTGCCATAGCTTCCTGCTCAAAAGATTTACTGGCAGCTTTTAATATTTCATATTCCGGATTATTCTCTTCAATGAAGCCGTGCTTGGAACCTTCATATTTCTTGACAGTAGTATCTATGTCAT
>JAFRJA010000209.1 GCA_017432545.1 Erysipelotrichaceae bacterium | reverse complement strand
GTTTGGGGGGTTGTAGGGTATATCTTTGGAACGATTATACTGTTCTTTCTTGCAAAAACAAAAAAGAGTAGAATTATAACCATTATAGTTTCTGCTATTTATTTTGTATTAGGAATGATATAGTTTTCTGTGAGAGATAAGAGCCTTATAAACGTTGTTCTATTTGGGCAACGTTTTTCTTTTGAAAACTCGAATACTTGAGAAAATCGGTTTTGAGAAGATCGATTTTGACAAACTACGGACTCACAATAAACGATTACGAACTGCATGAAAAAGAAATAAAAAGCGGACAGGAGTTTCCGTGGTTTCCCACACCGCGATCCGTTATGTAGAAACAAGTATCAAAAAATGATTGATGAGGAGGAGATGCAAGTCATATTAAAGAGTTCCTGGATGAACAATAATCTAGATTGTTATACAGTCGTTCGTTAAAGTAGAGATTTACGAACGTATAATATAGTACCGATATTATAGTTCAATAATATCCATAAAACAGTTTACGAACGTTCATAATGTAGTTACCACATTTATGGATGTTTTTTTGTACCTTTAAAACAGCATAATAAGGAGGAAATCAAGAATGGCAATATGGGGATATGCCCGCGTAAGCACAATGCAACAGAACGAAGATAGGCAGGTAGTTGAACTGAGACCTCTGGTAACAACAGAGTCCCATCTTCTGGTGGAGAAGCAGTCCGGAAAGGATTTTGATCGCCCGATTTATCAGTCACTTAAGAACATCATGAGAGAAGGTGACACTCTTGTTATAAAGTCCCTAGATCGTCTCGGCAGAAACTACGAGCAGATGAAGGAAGAATGGAAGGATCTTTCCGATCGGGGAATTAAGATTAGAGTACTTGATACACCTATGCTTGATACATCGAAGTATGATGATGAGCTTATGGGTAAATTTGTATCTGATATTGTTTTGAATGTATTATCTTTTGTGGCCGAAAATGAAAGAAAGAACATAAAGCAGCGACAAAAAGAAGGGATAGCAATTGCTAAAGCTAAAGGGGTTAAGTTTGGAAGACCTGCCAAACCATATCCGGATAATTATGAATATGTGATTAACGAATGGAAAGAGGGGAGAATAAAGGCTGTAGAAGCCACGAAACTGATGAATGTTAGTAAAACAACTTTTTATAAGATGGCCAAAACAACTAAAAGCGTTCGTTAATGTCAGGTTTTATGTACTAAAAACTTTGATAAAATATTAATAATAAGGATACTTGCTGGAGGAAGAACCATGACAGATCTAGAATTAAAGCAATTAAAAGATAATTTGTGGAGTGTAGCAGATAAGATGCGCCAAGGTGCTCATCTTGCAGCAAATAGGTATGGTCAGCCAATATTAGGTCTCATTTTCTTGCGCTATGCAGATATCCTTTATAAGCAGCACAAAGATGAAATAGAAGCAGAATATGAACAGTATAAAGGAACAAGGATGGAGAAGACCAAGAAAGAAATCTCTATTGAAAAATGTGGCTTCTATCTCCCAGAATGTGCATATTACGACTATATCAATGATTCCCCTGATACAGCTGAAAAAGCAACCTTAGTTAAGAATGCTATGGAAGCAATTGAAAAGGAGAATACTAACTTTGAAGGAGTACTTCCTAAAGAGGTCTATGCTCAACTTGTTCCAGATGAAGAGCCAGAACTGTTGTCGGATATCGTTCGCGTATTTAAAGATATACCGGAAGATATTGAGATTGATTTGTTCGGCGAAATCTATGAATACTTTCTTGGCAACTTTGCAATTGCAGAAGGAAAAGATGGCGGAACATTCTATACTCCTTCAACAGTTGTCAGGTATATGGTTGAAGTCATCAAACCGGAACCAGGCGATAAGAAATTTCTGGATCCTGCTTGTGGCAGTACAGGTATGGGCGTTCAGACCGCACGATATATGCATAGACACAATGCAGCAGAATCGGATCTTATGAAATTCAGATTCTATGGTGTTGAGAAAGAACCGGATACCGTTAAACTTGGAAAGATGAATCTCCTATTAAACAATATCCGTGGTGAAATCACAGAAGCTAATTCCTTTTATACCGATCCATATAATGCTGTAGGTAATTTTGATTACTTATTAAGTAATCCACCTTTTAATGTAGATGAAGTTGTATATGAAAGAGTAAAAGATGATCCAAGGTTTACTGCTTACGGTATTCCAAAGAATAAAACAGATTCAGGAAAAAAAGATAGCGGCAAGAAAGAAACGGTTCCTAATGCCAACTATCTTTGGATAAACTACTTTATTTCTTGTCTTAAAGATGATACAGGTAGAGGCGGTTTTGTTATGGCGAATTCTGCATCTGATGCTGGAAAGAGTGAACTAGAAATAAGGAAGAAGATTATTGAAGATGGTGTAATCAAGCAGATGGTCACCTTACCTTCGAATATGTTTACTTCTGTAACGCTGCCAGCGACTCTGTGGTTTATAGACAAGGAAAAAAGAAATACGGATAAGAAAGATGAAATCTTGTTTATAGATGCGAGAAATGTCTTTACTCAAGTAGACAGAGCTCATAGAAAGTTTTCTGATGAACAGATTAAAAACTTATCAATAATTACAAGATTATATGAAGGAGATAATCAGGCATTTGCTGATCTTATAAATGAATATGAAGATAAAAAAGCAAACTCAGACAATCCGGATTATTGGCAGGAGCAGATTGATTGGCTGAACGAGCGTTTCCCTGAAGGCAAATATCAAGATGTAATTGGTTTATGCAAAGTTGCCAAGCTTGAAGGAGAAGATGGGATTATCGATCAGGATTATTCCTTAAATCCTGGAAGATATGTTGGTGTCGTTATTGAAGATGACGGTATGACCAAAGAAGAGTTTAAAGAGACCATAAAGTATTTGAATAATCAATTATCTGAACTCAATAAGAAAGCTAAACAGCTGGAAGAAGAAATTTCAAAAAACTTGGAAAGGTTGTTTGGTGAATAATATGCAAAAAACCAGAATCGCTCGTATAGAAGAACTTGGTGAAGTTGTTGGCGGTGGGACTCCTAAAACAGAAAATCCAGAATACTGGAACGGAGATATTCCTTGGATTTCACCTAGTGACTTAACAGGATATACAAATGTGTATATTTCGAGAGGGGCGAACAACATTACTGAATTAGGATTAAAAAAATCAAGCACAAAACTATTGCCAAAAGGAACTGTGTTGCTTTCGTCTCGTGCCCCTGTAGGATATTTAGCTATAGCCGAAAACGATATTTGCACAAATCAAGGATTTAAGAGCATTATTTGTAATGAGTCTATTAATAATCTATATTTGTATTATTATTTAAAGCAGAATACTGATCAATTAAAAGCTTTTGCTTCTGGAGCAACGTTTCCAGAATTGTCAGGCAAATCCTTAAAAAAGATAAAGATTGAAGTATTTGAAGATATCGATTATCAAAAAACAATAGCAGATATTGTTTACAAATACGATAGATTGATTGAAATAAACAATAAACGTATTAAACTTCTTGAACAAACAGCTCAGGAAATATATAAAGAATGGTTTGTTAGATTCAGATTTCCTGGTTATGAAAATACAAGATTTGAAAACGGACTGCCAACTGGTTGGAATGTTTGTAGACTAGATGAAATTGCCAGTATATTGATGGGACAAAGCCCAGAATCAATTTATTATAACAGAAGTAATGATGGATTACCTTTTCATCAAGGTGTAGGCTCTTATGGAGATTATTATCTAATTGATGATGTATATAGTACCGAAGGGAAAAGAATTGCAGAACCTAATAGTATTATTTTTAGCGTACGCGCTCCCGTAGGCAGAATCAATATAAATTTAAATAAAATAATACTCGGCCGAGGTGTTGCTGCAATAAACTCAAAAACTGGTAACAATCATTATCTATATTGGGCATTAAGGAATAGATTTTCTGAAGAAGACACTATAGGAAATGGTTCAATATTTGTTTCGGTAACAAAAGATGAGCTTAACAAACAAAAAATGCTTGTTCCTGAACAAAGGCTCATTTTGCTATTTGATAACATAGCTTCAACTTATGAAAAAGAACAAAGATGTCTGTATTTATCCAATCAGAATTTGATTAAACAACGCGACTATCTATTGCCACGATTAATGTCAGGCAAACTGGAAGTATAATAAAATAATAAGGTACTTGTAATGCCAAACCTAATAACAGAAGATAATATTGAACAAGCGATTCTGTCAAAGCTAAAAGCTGGCCCTTTTAGTTATGAAATCATCACTTGTGATATAGATCCGAATAAGCGAGAAGATCTTAATGATGGTACGGGTAGAACTGATAAGAAACAATGTGTTCTTCCAAAGATACTAAAAGAATCACTTTATCGTATAAATCCATGTATAGAAAAGGAAAAGCTGGATGCTTTTGTCTATGAATTAAGTAGAGATTTCTCCGGGTTTGATATAACAGATACTAATTATAAAAATTATAAGCTTGTTCGCGATGGAAAAAAGATAGAGGTCAGAAGAAATGGAAGAGATGATTTTGATTTCATAAAACTGATTGACTATAACAATCCTGAAAACAATACTTTTACTGCAGTATCCCAGATGTGGATCAAAGGTCATTATTATTGGAGAAGACCAGATGTCATTATCTTTGTTAATGGCTTGCCTTTGGTGTTTATTGAACTGAAGAACAGTATTGTAAAGGTTCAGGAAGCATACGATGACAATCTGACGAATTATAAGAAGGATATTCCTAATCTATTTGCTTTCAATCAGATCTGCGTATTATCCAATGGTCTGGAAACAAAACTTGGATCAATTACAGCAAAGTATGAGCACTTCTTTGATTGGCTGAAAAACACCGAAGAAGAAAAGGTTGATAGAAAAGCCATTCAAGAAAGTGGCACCAGCATTGAATACTTTATCAACGGCTTATTACAAAAGGAAAAGCTGCTTGATTATATAGAAAACTTCATATTATTCGATAATCAGAAGATAAAGATTATCGCAAAGAACCATCAGTATCTTGGCGTCAACAATCTGATGAGAAACATGGAAAACAGGGAGAGCCTCAATGGTAAGCTGGGTGTTTTCTGGCACACACAAGGCGCAGGTAAATCCTACTCCATGATTATGTTTGCTCGTAAAGTCAGAAGAAAGCTGATTGGTAATTTCACATTCCTGGTCATTACCGACAGAGATGATCTTGATGATCAGATCCATAAGAATTTCGTCAGAACAGAAGTCATTAATAAAAATGACGAAACACAGCCTAAAGACAGCAATCAGTTAAGGGACTGGCTCGGAACGAATAAATCGTTTATATTCACGCTGATCCACAAGTTCAGATATGACAAGACAAAGAAGTATCCGATCCTTTCTACAAGAAACGACATCATCGTTTTGGTTGATGAAGCTCACAGAACACAATATAAAGATCTTGCCGAAAACATGCGTGCAGGTCTTCCGAATGCAAACTACATTGCATTTACCGGAACACCATTGTTAGGATCGAAACGTCTAACCAATCAGTGGTTTGGTGATTATGTATCAGAATACAATTTTGCTCAGTCTGTTGATGATGGATCGACAGTTCCTTTGTTCTATTCAAGAAGAGTACCGGAAGTTGGTTTACAGAATAACTTCCTAGACGATGATGTATTAGACATCATTGAAAATGAAGATCTAAACGAAGACGAACAGAGAAAACTTGAGAATTCCGGATCCAGAATCCTAGAAGTATTGAAACGCGATGAACGACTTGAGACAGTTGCAAAGGATATTGCCCATCACTTCCCTAGAAGAGGATTCTTAGGAAAAGCGATGGTGGTTTCCGTTGACAAGTTCACAGCTGTAAAAATGTATGATAAGGTTCAGAAATACTGGACTTTAGAGATTCAGGAGCTTGTAAAAGAAAGAAACAACGCAACACCGGATAAGAAAGCGGAATACGACAGCATCATCAAATATATGCAGGAAACCAAGATGGCTGTTGTAATTTCAGATAGCAACGATGATGATAAGTTTGCTGCTCAAGGCCTAGATATATCAAAACATCGCACCGAAATGAACCGGATCGATGTGAACGGAAACGATATTGAAGACAGATTCAAAGATCCGGATAATCCATTCAGACTCGTGTTTGTTTGTGCGATGTGGCTCACCGGCTTTGATGTGCCGAGTCTTTCAACTTTATATCTGGATAAACCAATGAAATCTCACACATTGATGCAGGCAATAGCTAGAGCGAACCGTGTGTTCCCGAATAAGCCTGCAGGAATAATTGTTGATTATGTCAATGTGTTCAAGTATATGAGAGAGGCTCTTCGCGATTACGGTGAAGGCGACGATGGTGAATATCCGGCAAAGGATATTGATCAGCTGATTGCGCTTTTGGATGGCAGTATCAGTGAAACCAATGATTATCTGAATTCAATAGATGTTAGTCTTGACGATATCAATAATGAATCAGATACTTTCCAGAAGCTTGAGCTGCTTAGAAACGGATACGATCAGATTGTCACAACTGACGACAGAAAAGATCGATTCACCGTTTTATCTAACACAGTAAAGAATCTTTACGAAGCATCAAAGCCAGAAATCTTCGAGAAACACTGGCACAATCAGTATTATGCTCCGATCGATTATCTTTATGGCTTGTTCCATAGAACGATTGATGATCAGAAGGTGGAAAAAGCAAGAGAAAGACTTGCGACAGTACTTGATTACAGCGTTTCATCTCAGCAGCTTAACGATCCGAATAAGCCTGTTTTTGCCATCCATGAAGGCAAGGTAGTCGATCTATCCAAACTTGATATTGATCAGCTTAAGCAAGAGATCAAGCGGGCACCATACAAAGCAATCGAAATTGATGATCTGAAAGAGTATATCAAAGAAGCTTTAGAGATGCTTATTAATAAAAACTGTGAGAGACTCCCGTTCTCTGAAAGATTTAAGAATATCATTGACCGATACAATGCTGGTGGTACAGAAAATGAGGAATACTATGAACAGCTTTTGCAATTGATAGCTGATCTTAAGCAGGAAGCATCTCGTGCTTCACTTGAAGGTCTTACTGAAGAAGAGCTCGAGATTTATGATCTTCTTATCAAGGGTAAAAAACTGACAAAAGCTGAAGAGCAAAAAGTTAAGCTTGCAGCAAAGAATCTATATAAGAAGCTTACTGAAGAAAAGGAACAATTGATGATTGTTGACTGGTATAAGGATGATCAGCCAGTTGCTTTAGTCAAGGATGCAATTCAAAAATCTTTGGATCAGGATCTTCCTGAATGCTACGATAAAGAATCGTTTGCATCAAAAATCAGCTTGTTGCTTAACCACTTTATAGATATGAGCATACAGGGATATGGATGGGTAGCATAAACGTGATTGAGAATTCATCTTCAGTATGAGATATTATTAACGAGCAGGCATGTCCCACCTTGATTGGGGCACGGCCTGCTTTTGTAATTTGCCTCCCGGGGCCATCCCGCAAGCGCCTCTTACGGACACTGAATGTCATAACATCTCAGTGTCTTTTCTTTTATAAGGTACCCGAAGCCAGCCAAGCCTTATTATGTGATCTGCTTAAGGCAGATCTGGTCTCAAACAGAATAGATTTCATGATCATGATCGCTGACGCGATGAATTGAAGATGGTACGAAGAAGTGGTGTCTTTACATCTTTCTTTGTAACATCTTTTTCATCTGTATCAAAAGCTGCCCTACGGCGTCTCGTAAACTTGTCTTTTGACACTGATTCAAAAGAACGCTCATATCATTCCATGCATATCATAAGCGGATGAGAAGTCATGGTCGTATTGATTCAGACTTCCACCTTGACAGCACAGCTGTAAAGGTCGTTTCTGAACAATCTCCACCGTTGACTTTTCATCCTTTCTTATGATGATAAACCGCTTCGTCATTTGTTCGCTTGTTCCTTCGAAGCTGTAAAGACACCAAGTCCTAGGGTCGGTGCTCCTTTACAGAAAGAGAGGAAATCTATAATGAATGAATTTACTGTTTTAGGTGTGCTTGATTCCATCGGACCTCTTGAGGAGACTTCTTCGGGTATTAAAGTGGTGAACTTTGTCATCACTGCAAACAGACCCTTCAAGTCAAATCAGTCTGCCGATGAGTTCAAGGTGACCGCCTTCAAGGAACTTGCGGAAGACATCACGGCAAGCGGTATCATCGGAACATCCGTCCTTGTAAGGGGCAGACTTCAGTCCAACAACTACCGCAAGGATGACAAAGTCTACTATTCTCCGGAACTGCTGGCTGAAAAGATACTCTATGTTTGTAGATAGCAAAAGAAAGGAATAAGAGGTAAAGGAACAATATGAAATACTTAATCTGCAGAGATGTCTATGAAGACTATGATGATTCCATCATCTACATATCAACGGAAGAAAACACTGAAAAGAACGACCTTGTAGTCTATAACGGATATAACAGGCCATCTCTTGCCAAGGTCATCAACTTCATGGATGAACTTTCAGCCATCACTTCCGACTATCATTTCGAACCTGCCATTAAAGTAGTTTCCATGAAAGCCTATATGGAGAAAAGGGCGACCGAAATAAAGAAGGCCAAACTGGTCAAACTGATGAAGGAGCAGATGGAGATTCAGAAACTTGAGGACACCTTAAAGAAAAACAGCGAATGCAATGAAGAAATGGCAAAGCTGTTTGCCCAGTACAAGGAACTGAATCAGTAAGGCAAAGGGAAGAGGTGAAACTCTTCCTTTTGAAATCCCTGCCACGATGCTATGCATCTACACCCACTCAGACGCCGTTGCCTTTCCCTGGCTGCCATATGGTTCTGGATATGTGATGTGTCCAGCCTGTGACTGAACCCTATTAATGATTATAGGAACCCGTCAAGGCCGAGATGCACGGACACATGTCCTTACATATATCGGTCACTGTTGTGTCCGACATATATAAGCACTTCATTTGTATCCTTCAATTCTTGTTTGTGGCATGTTGCCACAAACGCCATTCGCATGTGATGAGATATTGTATCACATGCCCCAATCTCAGACGCCGAATGCCACCCTTGGCTTGGGTTTTGCTTCTTTAATACCATTGTTTTGGTATTATTTGAATGGAGCATTCATTATGAAGAAACCGATAGATCACGATGCAAACAAGCATTATCATGAATACATAGCAAAATGCGTTCTGGAAAAGTATTTTCCTTATCTGTTTTCGGAATTGTCTATGGAAGATGCTCCGGATCTGAGAACTCCGGACGGAAGAGGAGTAGAAGTTACATGGGCGGTCAATCATACCGATGCTGAATCTTCTTTTTTGCTGAGCAAAATCATTAACTTGACTTTGGAAGACGCTGATCCGAAGATCGTTGCTAAACTGGAGAAACTTGATCAGAGTCTGCTGTTTTATCCGGGAACAAAAAGAATAATAGGGTGTAGCCCGGAAGAAACCTCGCAAGGGATAGAAGAGCTAACGGATATTTCTTCAGACAAGATAGACAAAACAAGACAGTATAAAATGGAAACGGATCTATTCATATTTACACCGATGATGGGTTTTTACGATGATGAAGAGATCAAAGAATATATCTTATGGATGAAAGAAGCACAGAAATACAGGGAACATATCTATAAGACCGTATTTATCTTTGATTATGAACACATATGGAAATGTGATATCCTCACCAGCAGGTTTGTGAAAACAAGAATCGAAAAGAGTGATATCGATGGAATCATTGATGACGCGCTAAGCAAATACTATAAATAGGACAATGTCTTTTTTTGGCGTAAAATGAGTTTATAGGATGAATGTGAAACATTGAATTATACGGTTATTATTACGGCTATCATAACGGTCCTGTTTCTAATTACTGCCATCGCATTTGTTCTGACAAAGAAAAGAGAACAGGAAAACAACAGGAAGGCCAGGGAACTGATCCCTGAGATTCGAAGTTTTTATGATGACTTCAATAAAGATGAATACATCGTTCATTCCGATGAACTGAGAATAAGGGAAAAGTACAGAGAGCTTCTTACAAAGGCATCAAAAATCAGTCTTAAAAAAAACAGCGATGTATTTGAAACGGTCAGGAAGTTCAGAAACGATTACAGTGATCTGCACAGCTATGTTGAGAATCTCAACAGGCGGTATATACAATCAGAGAATTCCAAATACGATGCACTGCTTTCCGATATCGACGGAAAGTCTCTTGATATGCAGCAGAGAGAAGCGGTCATCAGTGACGAGGAGCACAATCTTGTTATCGCCGGAGCAGGAAGTGGAAAGACGCTAACGATATCCGGAAAGGTCAAGTATCTTTGCGAAACCAAGGGAATCAAACCGGAGGATATCCTACTGATCACCTTTACAAGGAAAGCCGCCCAGGAAATGACCGACAGAATAGCGACCAAGCTGGGATACCACGTTCAGGCCACCACGTTCCATAAGCTCGGACTCGATATTCTGAAGGAATCCGGCAGCGGCGTCTACGATGTCAAGGATGACATGCGGCAGTTCTTTGAAGACTATTTTTCCAAGAATATCGACAGCGACAAAGATATGCTGCAGAACCTGATAAATTTCTTCGCGTACTATCTGCAGCTTCCTTCAGATATGAAGAATTTTGATTCCCTCGGCGATATGTACGAACATGAGAAGTCCATGGACCTGGAGACGATCAAGTCGAAGTACGACAAGGCATCTTTCGTTGATGAAAATAAGTTTAAGAATTCGGAAGCCAAACTTACGCTGAAACAGGAAAAGGTCAAGTCCCTTCAGGAGATGGAGATTGCCAACTTCCTGTTCCTTCACGGAATCAGATACGAGTATGAAGCGAAGTATCCATTCCAGGATGATGAATCGAACAGAAGAGTGTACAGACCGGATTTCTATCTTCCGGATTACGATATCTATTTGGAACACTTCGGAGTGGACGAGAACTACACCTGCCCATGGCTTTCTCCGATCGAGGAAGACAAATACGTTGAGGGCATGCTGTGGAAGAAGGAATGGCACAGAAAGAACAAAACGAAGCTGCTGTGCACATACTCCTACTATTATTCAAAAGGCATCCTTTTGACCGAGCTTGAGAGGATGCTGAAGGAGAACGGCGTGCAGTTCAGAGACATTGATCTCGCCGATGTGTTCAATGCCGTATACAAGACCCAGGGGAAGAAGTATTTCTCGGAATTCATCAGCCTATGCTGCACCTTCATTTCGCTGTTCAAGTCCAACGGATATGAATTGGCGGATCTCGACAGGCTCGATTACAAGAGCAAGCAGTATGACAACAATTTCTTCAGGAACAGGCTGAAGGTCTTCAAGGACATCATCAGAAAGCTTCTTGTCGTATATAACGGTTATCTGAAAGACAGTAATGCATTCGACTTCTCGGATATGATCAATCTGTCCACCAGAACGATCAGAAACGGACATCAGGTGCACAAGTATGAATACGTTATCATCGACGAGTTCCAAGATACCTCCGTTGCCAGATACAGGCTGGTGAAGGCGATCCTGGATCAGACGGGAGCCAAGTTCCTGTGCGTCGGTGACGACTGGCAATCCATCTACCGTTTCGCAGGCAGCGATATCAGTTTCTTCACATCTTTCAGTGAATACTTCGGCTACACGAAGATCATGAAGATCGAGAAAACGTACAGAAACTCCCAGCAGCTGATCGATGAGGTTGGAAGATTCATCATGAAGAATCCGCAGCAGATCAAGAAGAATCTGATCTCAGGCAAGAGTCTGGACAGTCCGATCTCCTTCTGGAATTACTACGGAGACGATGCCGGCACTGAACTCAGGAAGATAATGGACTATCTCCTGAACAGATCCGGCAGTTCATCATCAATCCTTTTGCTTGGAAGGACGAACTATGACTTTGAGATCATAAAGAATACTGGCATGTTCTATGGAAAGGACATCGAGCATCTTCACTACAAGTACTCTCCGGATACGCCGATCTCCTTCCTGACAGTACATCGTTCTAAGGGCTTGGAAGCAGACAATGTCATACTGCTGAACTTTGAGAATTCCGTGCTCGGTTTCCCGAACAAGATCGCTGACGATCCGATGCTGGAGATCGTTCTGAGCAAGGCGGACGAGTACATGTATGCCGAAGAAAGAAGACTTCTCTATGTCGCTTTGACAAGAACAAAGAACAGGGTCTGTGTCCTGGTGAACGGAGAAAGGCCGTCGGAATTCTTGACGGATTTCCCTGCCACGGACAATGTTCAGCAGATGGATCTGGCTGTGGATCAAAGCGATACGGAAACACTCTGTCCGAAATGCAAGACCGGCCATCTTGTAAGAAGAAAAAACGAAAAGACCGGAGCAATTTTTATTGGCTGCTCGAACTACCCGAAATGCGATTATACTCTCAATTCGACGAAGGCTGTAGAAGAAAAGAAAAGATGCCCAAGATGTGGAGGATTTTTAACCCTTCGTCCTGGAAAGTATGGAGCATTTTATGGATGCTCCAACTATCCAAATTGCCAGTACACCGAAGAGTTTGATGAATACAAACGCTGTCCTGAGTGCGGAGCTGAGATGAAGATCAGGAAGGGGAAGAACGGCCTGTTCTGGGGCTGCACCAATTATCCAAGCTGCAGGCATACTGAGAAGTATTAGCTAATTCCAATAAAGAATGCTGCATCCGAGACAACCAAAAAACAACCATTAGTTGTTTGGTTGATTACCGTTTTTTCAATATAGTAGAGGTGAAAGGAGAATGCATGAAAGATATTCTGAAAAAGGCATTGTACGATAAAGGCATGTCACAGAAGGAACTTGCTGAAGCGATTTTCGTCACCCCTCAAGCTGTATCGAAATGGATCAATGGCGAAAGCAGACCGACAACAGACAACGTTATCAGAATTAAGGAAGTACTTGGCGTGGATCTGATTAAGGAAACGGCGAGATCAATCGGCGCGGTATCATCTTGCAACAGCAGCGTTATGAAACATAAAACAATTCAGGAACTTGATACTTTTGAAAAGGCAGTCATGGAATCGCAGAGGATTCTGGGGGAAACCGATATAAGACAAAACTATTCCCATCAAGTGTATTTTCTGCTTCAGAAGCTTCTGCCTGCGATAATCGGCCTAACCTATCATCAGCACCTTAACTGCAAGGAAGAGGAAGATGATCTAGGCTATGATGGAATCTATTACAATCTTGAAGGTTTGTTTGAAGAACTTGATAATGAAAAGAAAACGATTGTATTCGAAACAGTTCTTGAAAGAGATTTCTATATGATGGGCGGGGATCTGTTTGAGTCCTTTGACGAGTACAAAATTCCGGATCACGACTTTTGTCAGAGATGTATGGAAAACTGGTACGCTTTTCAAAGCATGCTGCCAGAAAGCCACTCAGCACAGATTTATGACGATCTGAGAATAGCTGTTTTTGAAATCATGGATAAATGGTTTGAAAACGAATAACATAGGAAACCATATGTAAATACATACAAATATGCAGTTTAAGACTATCGTAGCAGCTTGCTACGATTTTTATTCTGGAAAAGGAGGAAGCCATGAAACAGAATTTCATTTGGGTCAATTATGACAAGGAAGAGTACATCAATGCTCTGGAGTTTGACGAAGAAGGAGACATCAGGGGATATCTTCACAACAGCGGCAGCTGCAGCAATACACTGATATCTCTTCTTGCAGGAAGGTGGATTAACGGAAGGATCCTGCTGATCGGGGAGAAGCTTCCGGAAAGAAATGAATGCATATGCCTTTCCAATCTCAGGAAAAGATTCGACGGCAACGAATACCAGGGGAACGCCTGGTTTGGAGTGCAGAGCGAGTTCACTGACATCTCGACTCTTCCATCGGTGAGGAATCCGGATGTGGAGGGAGCTTATTACCGCTATGTCATCAACCACGGCAGAAAGGAGTACTACCGCAGAAGAAGCCTCAAGGACAGGAACGTC
>JAFRJA010000026.1 GCA_017432545.1 Erysipelotrichaceae bacterium | reverse complement strand
TCGATATGAGATTCCATAACGGATCTGATGAATTCAAAAAGATCAACTATGAAGCCAATAGGTCCTTTTATGATCCGGATAAGCCAAGGATCAAGGATATCGTATGGAAGCATTACGACTGGATCTTAAAGACCTATGAGGATGGAAGGCTCAGGGATGCGATCTTAGACAATATTCAAAGGACACTGTTGTGTAAGACTTTATATCTTGGCTATGACGCCTTTGACTGCACACATTGTGACAACTGGATCTGGTTATACAGACATTGTCACTCAAGATTCTGTTCCTCCTGTGGCATAAAGTATCAGAAAACTTTGGCTGTCAAGACGGAAGTCATGTGTATCGATGTCCCTCACCGTCACCTCGTCTTCACCATTCCTGAAGAGTACCAGGAAGTCTTCAGAAAAGACAGGGATGCCTTAAACATCTTATTCATCGCTTCAAGGAATACGATGACGAAGATCTTCAATCATTCATTATTCAAGAAGATCCGGAAGAAGAAAGGAATATTGAAAAACGAAAAGGACAATACCTATCTGTTCCGCAACTACAGATACCTGAATGAATTCGGGATGATCAGCACGCTTCATACCTTCGGCAGAGATCTGAAGTGGAACCCCCATATCCACTCTCTTGTGCCAGAGCTTGTCTATGACAATAAAAAGAAACAGATAAGACACATTTCCCATTTCGATTTTGAATCCTTGAGGAAGACATGGATGTATGAAGTCAATCGACTCTTACTGGAACACTTTAAGGATGATAAGACCATCAAGAAGATGATAAACGATTCCTATAAGAAACAGGATAAAGGCTTCTATGTCTATGCAAAGAAGGATGTCGATGACAAAGATGAGCGATATACAAAGAACATAAACAGTTTAAACGTCAAAGGCTGTGTCAACTATATGATGAGGTATGCCGGCAGACCCGCCATGGCTGAGTCACGTATCACTTACTACAACAGAGATTCCGATGACATCGCCTGGTACTACGAGGATCACAAAACAGAAGAAAAGGTCGAAGTAAGAGAGTTCGGTCTTGATCTGCTTCAGAAGATGATCATCCACATTCCCGAAAAAGGATTCCGCATGGTCAGATACTATGGCTTCTATCACCCCAAATGCCAGGATCTTCTCGATGAGATACACTCTCTTCTGGGAAGCGGAAAGAAGACTTATCGAAATAAAGAAAAACGCAAAGAAGAACTGAAGCGCAAACTCGATAAACTGAAGTTCCGCACCCAGATGGCGGATACCTACAACAAAGATATCTTTAAATGTGATGAATGCGGAAACAGCTTTTATTACATATATACCTATAACCCTTTGGAAGGAGTGTCAAATGACAGACAATATAGAAAAGACTGTATTGATGAGATGCGTCGTCTGCGGATACCAAGAGGAAGTCCCCATATCTACTCTTGAAAAGCTGAAGAACCTTCCGCCCGCATCAGATGAATATAAGATCCTTTGTCCCTTCTGCGTAAATGATATGTACGAAGCGAACTCTTATCATTTCATTAAGAAATAAAAAAACCAAGCAATCAACAGAAACGCTCATTCATATAATTCCTTCTTACCGGAATGTAAGATCTTTTGGCATGAATAAGGGAATCCATACCAGTACCCTGATCTGAGGGATTTGAAGCAGGACGCATTGAATTTCTTAATATATAAAAAAGAAAAAGGCGGTTGTTATTCGCCTTTTTCTTCGAACTTGCGGAGCTCTTCATAAACGTCCGCAATCGGATCATTAAGCCTTTCAGCCTGATCCGTCAGACCGTGCATAACCAGTGCGGCCTGGAGGTTCTCCAACCTCTCTTTTTTGGCTACTAAAGCCATTTTTTTATTTTCCTTTTCCATGATCGTCCTCCTGAGCTTTTTTACAGTGTTCACTCCACTCTCCCGGTCGTTTCCATGGCAATGACCGTGTCTCACCCGAAGGTGCTCGAAAGGAGGCATCATGGCTCCCCCTTGTGCTCCCCGTGTATAGTTACACAAAGGAGAGACCAGTGTTTGTTAATGCAGTATATTCTAACGAGTCACCTCTGCATCCCCGAAGGGAATGTGTTTGTTTTCGATGTTTATCTCTCCCCGTATATGTTGATTCGAAACAAACAAATCTTTTTTTATGTTTTATTTCCCGTGCTCCTATCATCTGAGCACTTTCTTAATGAGCAGGATTACGCGTTAAGAAAAAATATCCTGTTCGTTTTCCGGAATATAACAAAACAACTGTTTTGTTTTTCGTTTTCCCTTTCTATTCTGCTGAATCCGCTTTAAGCGGTTCCGCAAAGGCGGCAGGTCTGCAGAATAATGACGAACAAGATATTTAAGTATTGTTATTATAACATACATTGGTGCCATGTAAACTAATATTTTGACCTCGATCAAGGGTCACGTCGATACTCTCTGGGGCACGATGCCCCAAAGAAATGATCGATTGTCATGTCTGTACACCAATATGGAAAAAATATCTTGACATATGGTGCCATGCTATGCTAAAATACAAGCAGATAGATTAAAAGGAGACGGAAATGCTGGATAAAATATATGGTTACTACGACAATATAATTTACTTTGACACCGAAACTACCGGATTTGATCCGGTGGAAAATCAGATCATTGAGCTGTCATTCATTCCGACAAGCAAATACAGTTTCGACGACGAATCCGCAGTCGTTCACGATATATACGTCAATGGCATGGTACCTGAAGAAATCGTTAAACTGACGGGCATCACGCAAGAAATACTGAATGAAAAAGGAGTTGATGAAGCGGAAATGGTAAAAACGTTTGCCGGGTTTTTACCGGCAGATAAAAAGAACCTGCTGATCGCTCACAACGCTCAGTTTGATATCAGCTTTATCAGAGAAGCGTTCAGGCGAAGCGGTATGGAAACGCTGATAGATGGATGTGATTATCTTGATACCCTGACGGTGTTCAAGGACCGACGCCCCTACCCTCACAAATTATCTGATGCGATCATCGACTATGATCTCAGTGATGTGAAAAACTCACATCTTGCAGCAGACGATACCAATGCCCTGCTTGCAGTAACCAAAGCGATGGCAATGGAAAGAGATGATCTTGACAGGTATATAAACATCTTCGGCTACAACCCGAAATACGGAGTGTCCGGCAAGATGCTTGATAAAGTAAGATATTATCCCCAGGGATTCATCAGAAAGATGACTTCACAGAACCATACCCTGCCTGCGATCTTCGGCAAAGCCATCGAACTGGTTCCGGAAAAGATACACGTCAAAGCCGAAGCGATCTCCGATCCGGTCAGGGAAAGAGATCTCAGCGAGACCAGGATCGTGATCAAAGGCGAAGTTGAGGATTATGAATTCTTTAAAAAGACGATGAACAGACTCTTTCCTTCCGGCAGGTTCACTATCGTTCACGGCGGGGAGAAAAAAGGCATCGATGTCTTTGCTGATCAGTACGCAAACGAACTCGGCGTAAAGAAAGCGGTGTTTGTACCACAATGGAAAAGATACAAACGCAAGGCGGGCCATGTCAGGAACGCCGTCATGCTTAAATATGCTGCAGAGAAAAACGGATATTTCGTAACCTTCGGTCCTAATGAGGCCCTTGCTAAACAAGCCGCAAAGAAAGGAGTAAAGATCATAAATGTCTAACGAAAACTGGCTGAAAAAACAGATGCATATGAGAAACACGATCAGGATACGTTTAAGGAAAGCAAGACGCAGTGCAGGTATGACACAGACCGATCTCGGTAACAGGCTTGATGTTTCCTATCAGATGATACAGCAATACGAAAACGGAAAGAGAACCCCAAGCGATGAAACGATATACAGGTTGAGTGAGATCCTCGGTACTGATCCTGAATGGATCAAATACGGTTCATCTGAATAATTGAAAGAAGGCAGTTATTTTGGAAAAGAACGTAGCAGAAAAATTTGGGCTGACAGAAATATCAGACCAGGAGTACGCGTATCTGAACCCGGAGATCGATAAAGAGGATTTTGTCAGGATCGTTCTTGAATACGAAGTGCTTCTTCGCAAATACAACGACCTGGAAAAGAAATATGAATCTCTGCTGAATAACACAAAGTCTTCATTTGCGAGAATGAAAAGCGACATCGATCAGCTTAAGGTTTCAGTCTATCAAAACAGCGGAGAATATTATGTCTGACACCGGGAAACACAGGATAGCCAACTGGACATTCCGGTTTGGGATAATATCCCTGATGTTCGGATCCCTGTGCCTTCTGGGCTATGCACTAAGCAGAATCTTTGCGATGAAGGCGGATTTCTATATTGAGTTCACGGTTATGGGTGTGATCCTGACGACTCTTGGCTCATATCTCAGATCAAGGCTAAAGAAAAGTGATCTTCCTGCTGCAGCTCAGCCGGAGAATGTTGTAACAGAAACAGAAATGGAGTGGCCAACCTGGGAAAGCGATGATCAGCAGAACAATGGTCCGAACGATTCTGTTCATGATGAGCATGATGAAACGGCAGAAAGTAAGCTGGATCCCGTAGATCCAGTCGAGCTGGCAGAGGAATCAGCAGAGGCCTTTGTCTATTCGGACAGAGACAACAGCATCAGGTCCCATATGTCAGATATTATCGGAGACTGGTCAAAGTGGAACGAATTCGATAACGACCCCATTAAGGTCAGAAACGTCTGTAAAAATCTTAAAGACTACACTGAAGATCTGCTGCAAAGCGATGAGATTTATCTTAAAAGCAAGGCGGATATTGATTACGATCGATTCTCAGCCTGTTTTACGGCTCTGTGGGATTCAATCAATGGTGCCATGTATAATTTGTCGTCTTTCGTGAAAAACGACAGGAACAGGCTTATTTTGCCTTCTGAGGATGAGATAAAGCTGTTGCTGCTGATATGCGATGTGATACTAAGCTATACGGAGACAGTTTCCGGTGTCCGATAGATATTCTGGGCACCCGGGTGCCCAAATGAAATAGAGGAGAAAAAATGACTAGATTCGATTTACAAAGATGAAATGTCTATGGGGTTCAAAGATGGTTTTAATGAATGCTTATTGCTGATAACAGGAGAAACAGAATGAAATGGACACTATTCAAAGAAAATCCGCCTAAAGAGAATGGTTGGTATTATTGCACAGTATCGAAAGATATTGGCGGATATGCTAGAGAACTGTTTTATAAGAATGGCCGATTTATAGATAATATCCGGCTTAATATGTTTGATTTATATGATGTGTATGGAAAATTAACTGGGAAAAAAATAGAAGAAGATTGCGATTGGACTGACTTAGTAGTAGCGTGGATGCCTTTGCCGGATCCGTATACAGGAGAAACAGAATGACAAAAAAATTAAATGAATATACCCTTGAAGAATTTCGTGAAATGGAATTGTTTGGTGAGGATAGCTTATTTAATAACGTTGTGATCGTGCCAATGGATGAATTACATGACAGCGGATATAGAGGCATGAAATTCATTCTGTGCGAACACGGGGATATAGTTGGTGCTGTTGGTGGTTGGAGTGATGTCGTACATCCGAATGGAATTGGAAACCACGGCTTATTTTATGATTCGGATGCAATTCCGTATATAGGTCTTTCGATTGATTGTTTAGCAGGGAGCGGGTGTATTCGTTTGATGATGAGCGGGCTTTATAAATGCTCTGATTTTATTGGTTCTGATTTTGTTTTTTACAAGACAGGAGAAACAAAATGAAAGCCTACATAATAACCAACGGTGAATATTCCGATTATCACATCTGCGGTGTCACGTTAGACAAGGAAAAAGCCGAGATGATGAAACGGTTCTATTCCGAGTTCAAATACAGGGAAAATATGAGGGAAACGAAATGAATACAGGTCTAACAGGATGGCTCAATCCCGATGGAAAGTTCTATGAATGTGAATCGTGGGAACATATGGATAAAGCAGAGGAACTTGTCAAAGAATACGGATATAAAAAATCAGAATGTCTTGAACCGGAAGATGATCTATTAATTAAAAATGGTTGGGTCAAAATATCACTGATGACTGTGTTCGGTTATGAGTTCGGTATCAGTTTTATTCGAAAACTAAGCCAGGAACAAAAGAATTTTCTTGAACCCTACGTCTATGAAGAATATGGATTCCCTGTGGAGGAATATGACAGAAAACGGTTGTTAGAAGAATTAGGAGAAATATCTTCGGTGGCGGAATAGGTAGACGCTTACGCTGTAAGGTTGTTAATCATCAGGGGAGTAGACCGCACATAAGAATGTGAGAGGTACACCGTACAACCATGTAAGGTGCAAATCCTTACCCGAAGAAGAAAAAAAAGGAGAAACAGAATGATAGAAAGAAAATGTTATTGCGATAGATGCAAGAAAGAAATAAAACGACACTTCAATGTATTCATACAACGCATGCTTATGTATGACGGAATAGATTGGGATTCAAAAACAGAGGAATATGAAACAAACCGTTAATTATACCGAATACACCTGCGATCTTTGTAAGAAGTCCAGTAAAGACGACGATTTCCTGCAGAGTTTTGTTTTACCGGGATCATACTTTGAGGACACCGGATATCAGGGTTTTGGGCACCTTCGCGCTCAGGCACACAGATGCCCGGTGGATCTGTGTACGGACTGTGCAAACAGGATCCGTAAAATTCTCAATCGTCATATGGAGCTTTATATGCGGGATTTTATGCCGGATGTAACAGCCGAATGGAGAGAGTCTGAAGGAGATAGCAATGGAAAATAATGAAACAAGAAAATACTCATGGATCGACGATATACGCCTTGATCCCAATAACATTTCGCACTGGTATCCGAAGATCAAGGACTGCGGAATGAATGTCCTGGAGACGGTGATAATTCAATTGCCTGACGAGATCTTCAAAGCCTGTTTTCACGACGAACCTGACGATGAAGAAAAAATAATCGAATTCGTCCGCAACACCGTCATGCCTGAAATAAAAGACAGGATCAAATTGCCTTTTATCAAAAACGGAGCGTTTTCCAACAAGTTCGATTTCAGAACCTGTATCCCTTATCTCGATGTTTATTCGATTGCATTGGCTTTTTGCCAGCTGAATTATGCGTCACTGCTTATGGAAACGGGCGGGGGTACGGAGATCGCAATCAGAGAGCGAATTCTCTACAACGAAACACTTGTGCCAACCATCTACCACGGGATGCCACTCAGACCCGAATTCAGAGTCTTCTACGATTTTGATGAAAGAAAAGCACTGGGTTGCTTCAACTACTGGGATTTCGGGTATTGTTCCGAAGCGATCAGCAGAAACTGCACGGACAGGATCGTTTATAAGAGTTGCTATCCGCACATTGAGAATGTGTACAGGAAAAAGAAGGATCAGGTTGTAGAAATGGTATGCGAGGCCATGAAAAATGTTGAGATGACCGGCAAGTGGTCGATCGATGTGATGTATGACGAACTCGAAGATAAATTCTGGCTGATAGATATGGCCCAAGCGCACAGATCGGCGTACTGGGAATTACTCATTAAGGAGGAACAATATGAGTGAACTAGAAATGGGAAATGCTTTATTTAACGAATACAACGCCAATCAGGAATACTCATGCCCTGAATGGGTTGAGGCATTACTGGAACATATCGAGACTGAGATATCCAGAGTCTACTGGAATGACAATCAGGAAGAGTGGAACTCTGCTTTCCGTAATACCGGCAACAGATATGACGGGTCATGTTTCCACGTTCAGGCCTATACCTGGGGCGAGGAATATATAGCGGCCTGGAACTTCTGCTATGTTGATCCGAAGACTGAACAGGCCGTCATGTTTTCCTGGTATAAGCATCTTGGCCGGGATACAACGGTAAACATCAATCCGACAGGAAAAGGGTTCAACGAAAGGATCATTTCAATGTTCGATGATGTGATTGCAGATATCAGAAAGTCTGAGGAGGATCAGTAAATGGGGGTCAACATAAGTTCGCCAAATCATGATATCGCAATGGGCTACGGCGGCTTTGCCAGGCTCAGGCGTACGATAGCCGGATTATGTCCAAATGAGATCAAGCTGCATTATGAATACCTGCTGAAGAACCTCTGGCATCTCTCTTTCGACAAGGAAGAAAGCGATCGTTATGACAGGCAAACAGAGGAGCTCTATGTGAAATACGGCAAAAAGTACGGCAAGGTTCTGGACTTTCTCTATGCTCCGGACACGGATGGCAAGCTTTCATATGGAACCTGCAAGCAATTGCTTGATGTGATCGGTGATTATGATGACGACAGCATTTACGGATACGCCGGTTGGGGCGAACATGCGGCCAGGTTCAGAGATTTTAAGGAGATCCTTGAAGACTGTTACAAAAGCAAAAAGCCCTTGATTTGGGATTAATTGAATGCTGGAAAAAGTGGTTTGAGTTAAAAATTCAGGAGGGAAAAGCAGAATGTTAAACAGTTTTCAGATAGTAGGAAAGCTGATCAGAATCGATCAGAACAACATAACCATGGAGGTGCCGATATTTCCGGGGAACGGTGCATATCAGCTGACGACGATGGTGGATCCCAAGATCATTGCAGACATGGCTGATCTGTTTCATGACGGTGCATCGCAGATGATTGCGATCTCAGGCCAGATCGTACCAAATAACGGCGGGATCGCTCTGGCTGTAAAGGAAGTGGCCATGATGACTCTGCCAGGATCTGTTATGCCGGTGACACATGCCGGAGCTCTCAGCTAAAAAATTCAACAGTTCGGGAACCGGCGTTTCGCCAGCTCCTTTTAAGAGACAAAAAAGAGGCAGCGTTATGCTGCCTCATGTATTTCAGAACAGACCGATGTCTTCCAGTGACGGTTCCCCTGCTTCACTGTTGTCAAGAAGACTGACGGTCTTTTTCTTTTTCTTTTTGACATTGACCTGTCTGGTCTTGATCGGAGCGATCGTCTCCGGTTCCAGCGGGTGGATTTCCCTGTCCTCCTTAACACCTTCTTTTTCCTTCGCCGGTTTGGCATCACTCAGAAATGAGAAGAAGTCATCGGATACTTTCTGAGCCGACGGCTCATCCTTTTCTGCTTCAGGTTTTTCTGATGCAGCAGGTGTATTTGCCGGAATCGGATATGTGTTTTTGGCCGTATTGGCGTCAAAGCCGGTAAACGTTAAATAATCCAGGAGAGAATTTTCATCGTTTCTCTTATGATCCAGGATCGATCTGACCTGGATCTTTTTCTCTAAGGGGTTCTCATCCCAGGTGATCGGTTTGATTTTTAGTGGCTGTGAACCGTGTCTCATGATCAGAACTCGGTTTCTCATCAGATCAAGGTCAGAACCAGACATCAGATCCTGCTCTTTGACAGAGATCATATTTGACAGATCCCTGTGCTGAAACTGTGCCCTTTCAGTCTTGTTGAGTCTACCCATGATGAATTCCTTGGTCTTGGGGTCGTTGACACCGATGCAGACGATCGTTGCAATATCGGAGATGATGCCGTTGGCATAGCCTTCCCCATATCTTGAGTAGAACCCGGCGATCTGCTGCATGACCAGAAACATATCGATTTCCGCTTTTCGGATGTTATCCATGGTCCTGGTGAGCCATTCGGGATTGCCGCCCAGAACGCCCAAAGATGAAAATTCATTCATGAACATGCAGAGTCTCAGACGGTTTTCGTCCTTTCCCGCAAGTCTTGCCTGATTGGCTTTGTCCCAGGCTTCATCGACATCCATGATGATGAAGGACATCAGAATGGACATGATCGGCGTAAAGACGTCTGAGGTGGTGTCTGAAATAACGTAGAAGCCTGTCAGTTCGGATGTCAGGTCCTTCAGATGTATATCGGATTCTGACAGAAGTTTTCTGGTTTCGGGGTTATTGAAAATACTCAGGATCTGCTGAGCATTGGAAATAGAACCCTGATATGACGCCTCATTCTTGACGCTGTTCTTGTAGTCGACATATTTATCATAGGCCGGATGCCATTTGGGGATCGGGGTGGCATCAGCAAAATTAAGAGTCTCATTGATATTTTGAAACATCCTGTAAACGACATCAATATTGAATTCGTTGGATGCGTGTCTGGCGTTTTCAAGTTTTTCCTCGATCTGAGGGTCATCCTTGGCAATATCGCGGATCACCTTTTCCATCCAGGGGAACGGTGCAAAACTGTTGGCCATCGCATAGGATATCTCATCTTCTTTCCGTGAATAGGAAAGATACAGGTTCTGGTAATTGCCGGTGATCTCACTTTCCCTGATGTAGGCTGCAAAGCAGATCAGGAAAGAGATCAGAGAGACTGCCAGATCGAACCAGTAATTTTTTTCAACCTGGCTATTGGTTTTAAGGATATTTATCCACTTGTTCAGCCTGTCGAATTCGATCCTTCCGGTGGCATCATTGATCGTCTCTTCAAGGATGTTGTAGGTGTTGGATGTCTGCCTGTTTTTGAAGTTGAGGACTTTGACCTTGTAGCTGTTGTCTTCGGCATATGAAGAGGTGTTGTTATAGGCCTGCGACGCCGGGTCGATTACTACGAACGATTCTTTCCGTTTGATTGCCTGCAGGATATTGTTCCACAGCAGGACGAAGTCTTTGCCGTCACCCGATATGCCCAAGAAGATATGATGACGGTTGCCTGGTGATCCGCTCTTGTATTTTGTATAGAAGACAGTCTCCTCTCCGTCTGATGATTCCTCGAGTTGGCCATACAGGATCTCATTGTCGTTTTCGATACGGTCAACTTCAAAGGCGTCGGATCCCTTGATCTGCTCATCATCCATAAAGTCCGCATATGATCCGTCGGGCTTGTCGATTATATACTGCCCCTTGGAGTCGATGCCCTTTACCCTGATATGAAGCAAAGGCCTGATCTTATAGAAGATCGCGGTGCCGATAAGCAGCCAGGCGATGCTGATAAAGACGGCCAGAAAGAAAAGGATCAGATGTTTATACATTCCCAGGATAAACAGGTTAAAAAACAAAATTACCAGAAAAATCAGTGAATAGCGGAAGATCCATTTTTCCCTGTCCTCCTTTTTCATCGTTCTGTATTCATTGACCCATGCTTTGTAGAATATGATGAAATTTAACATAATTTTCCTCCTAATATGAAAAAGCCCCTTTAAGGGCTTATCAGTTCAATATATCCGGTGGTGCTGTTATCGCTTTCCTTATGATTCCCGGTTTCCTTCAAGGATCGACATGAAGCGGTTTTTGACGCTCTCTTTGTTGATTGATGAGAGATCACGGGTATCCGAGCCACTTAATCCTCTTATTTCCTCACGGATCATATCCCTGAACTGCTTGGCATATGAGAGATCATATACCAGACCGGGAGCTTTCCTGGCGATCTCTTCTGCCAGCAATCTTCTGGATCTGATGATCGATTCCTGAAGCCCTTTTTCCAGCTGTTCAATATTTTCCATATGAAGGATCGCATATTTGTAGTACGACTCTCTTTCATTTCCAAACGGGAATTCTTTCAGGATCTTCTCCATCATTTCATCATCATGAGCCGGCGACAAATCAGCAGTTTTTTCTTCAACAGGCTCCTTTGTTTCAGTTGCCTTTGGTTTTTTTACTGCCGGAGCTTCTTTATTAAGTTTCAGACATCTCTTGCTGTACAGGTATGCTGCTAAAGCAGCTGACCCCGTGAGAACAATCTTTGCAGTGAATTTCATTATCAGTCATCCTTTCTCGTCTTTTTTACAGTTTTATTTTTAGTTGCTGCTTTCTTTTCAACGTCGGCATCCCTGACCAGTTTTTCCAGATCTTTCATGTAATTCTTTCCCATATACTTTCTGGCATAGGCCATCAGGATGCCCTTTTCTTCGTCAAACTTTTCACCGTTGCACTTTACATGTGTGGCCGTACCGTCTTTCCAAAAGACGACGGTATGCGGATCGGCAAATTTGACCTTGTCGATCAGATCAGCAAACCCCTTGGCCTTGATCGCTTTATCGGCAGGTAAATCGTCTGTCGATGCGGCGATCATGTCAATAATGATACCGATCCATTCATTATTGCCTTCTTTTCTTGGATTAAGTCTTTTCATTTCTTTGTCTACGTAATTTTCAAATTTTGTGACAGGGTCACAGTTACAGTATTTTTTACCCATCATAAATTTCCTTTCTGTTTTTTTGTTCCGATTATTTTTCAACACCGCTTACGATGCGTTGTACCTTGTTTGAAGAATTGCCGCACATCTTTTTGAAGATGGCCATACACAGACCGGTGGTTTTATCATATTTATCGTCCTTATGGCATCTGACGACAGTCTTTGTACCGTCGATCCATTCGATAATCGTGGTTCTGCCGACAAAGATAACATCTTCAATCTGTGGGATACAGGCAAACATCTGTCCATTTGGGAAGAGCCCCGCATTAAGGGCTGATAAAGCAGCATCATCGGTAAGGAAATTATCCTTGCGTCTGTTTAAATTTGCTGATTTCCCTCTTTCAATTCTTCCAACTATGTTCATGCATCCTCCTGAGGTGTTTCCGGTGTTTCCTGTTCTACGGTTTCCTGCTGCTCGGGCTGTGAACTTTCGAACATGTAGTCAATCAGGATGGTCGCGCCGTCGTATGGTGCCGTTGCATATGCCTCTTCGGTTTTTGTACCGTTGGTAACAGATAAAATCTGATAGTTGCCGTCAACCGCCACGATCTTGACGTCTTTGCGGTAATAGGTCCTGACACCATCCTTTGAATCGTAATAGACCACGGTATAGGTGTACGGTTCAGATGAACGCTGACGCTCCAGCTGCTGAATATTGCAGATCTTGGCCAGATATTCATCGTTTTTATACAGTTCCCTGTACAGCTCCGCTTCGATCGCTCCGGAATTGGCCGTTGACATGTCGATTGGTTCGATCAGCTGGTTGAGCACCTTCTCAGTTTCGGTGGATGCTCTCTGGTCATGTTTGGCCAGATAGATGGTGATGTTTGCACAATCCTGCTGTTTCAGGAAATCTTCATCCAGATCGGCCTTGACATGAACGACAGCCTGTCCGGGGATCGGATCATCCTTGGTGTCGACGGTATAGATCAGATGATCCCTCAATTCCTGAGAATACTGAGGATTGTTGTTCATATAGACGCCATATGTGCCGTCTTTCAGGGCGTAGATCGTGATCAGATCGCTCGAGAACAGATCGATGACCGAAGCATCGCCAAGCCCTTCGACCACATAGTCATAGGCTTCAATGTTCATATCAGAACGGATCTCTTTTTTCTTAGGGGTGATCGTCACCACGTCTCCGTTGGAAAGTTTTGTTGTCTGAGAGATGGTGAATGAACTTGGAGTCCTCATGCCCTGAATGTAATAGAAATTATAGTCTTCCAGATCATGCTTGACCTTGATGTAGTCGGTTTCACTGCTGAAGTTGCTGACCGTGATGTTTTTCGGCCTGATCTCCAGATAACCGAGGCCGTTCTGGCCGTAGACCGTTATATCAAGATAGTCGATAAAGTCATATGTATAGTCGCTTCCTCTGCCTTCATTGGGTTCTCTGCCCCTCTGCTGGCAGCCTGCTGCTGTAACAGCAGTCATCAGCAGCATAAGGGTTATTATCAGTTTTCGCATTTTATTTCCTCCATCCGTTTTTCGTTTGATTGTGAAAGCAATATTTCGATAAATGATTGTGTATTGTAATCATTGTCTTTTTGTCCGGGCAGGGCGTAGACGATATTTCTGATCGCTGTTTTTTGAGAGAATTCCTTATTCATCAGTCTTGCAACCATTTTTGCATCCTGTCTGAACACTCCGCAGCCCCAGGCTCCCAGGATCAGAGTCTTTACGCCGTTTTCTTCCGCAAGTTTCCTGATAAAACGGATCCTTTCTCTTAGCATCTGTTCATTTTCTTCATCTGAAAACGAATGATATTTTTCCAGGATCGAACGGTTTGGCGCAGCACAGCTGATGACGTCTGCCTTTAACGGCGCGTCTTTTCCCAGAGGATCAAAGAACAGGATGTCCTTCGAGTAGATCGCACGATGAGTGTAAAGACCTCTGTTGAGCTGTTTGCGGTTCTGTTCGTAATAGCCGGTACGGTTTTCAAAGCCGCACAGAACGTTGTAGAGCGTTGAACTGTGGCACAATGCCTCCTCTTGGGCGTATGAGCCGTTCATGAACATTCCGCCGGGATATTTGTATGAGGCGAAATTGAGAATGCAGACCGGTTTTGCGTCCTCATAATCATTTATGGAAAATAAGGCGTTGACGGTATCCTGATTTATGAACAGCTGCCTGCTTTTGACCGGTTCGTATTCCCTGTCCTCCAGCATTGATGGTTCATAAGCTTTGGAAGCGGCTACCGATCTGATTATGTCGTCTATGTATTCACTGTTCATTCTGGTCTCGTGTTCATGGGCTGCTTTTGCACATTCTTCTTTTGTCATCTAAAAAAATCTCCTTTTTTCTAATAACATGGTACCATAGAAATCCCTATATGTAAAGTAAACTTTTCCATCTTATGTTTCCTGCTCCAAAACACTGCCTGATGCTTTTTCATATTAAAAAAGCCTTGTTAAAGGCCATTTTGCATGTCGTAACTGTAATTTTGATCGTTATTTGAGCGTTTCAGGCCTGTTTCAGGCTTTCTGGGAGCAATTTGCCGTTTTCGGGTATTAAATTACGTTTTTCGGATAACATGGCACCAAAGGGCTGAAATCAGCCTTTTCTGCTGTTTATGGCATTAAGTGCCTTTACTGTCTGCTCAACTGTCTTTTTGATGTATCGTCTTGACCCGTTCTGTAATTCGATACAAGCCAGTATCAGCAGCTCCTGAAACTTGCGTCCGATAAATCGTATTTTGTCTATGGTCCTTCGAATGAAGGAACGCTGCTTTTTGTTTTCAGGTTCCGGAGCAGCACAAGATGCTGCTTCCTGCTTCAGATATGGATTCATGATTGTTCTTGTACGCCAGGATCTTCTGTTTTTGGAAAGACGGTAATGATTCGTATTTTTCTTATTCATTTTTTCCTTCCTTTTCTTTCTGCTTGTTTCTGATCTTTTTGCGAGCTTCTTCCAGACCGTTCAGGATCTCTATCCCGTATATCAGTTTCGAATTGATCGAATAAAATCCGTAGGGATTCAGCTTATCAAGCTGCCTGGCGTATACGGAATAGACCTGAGGCTCAAGATCAAGAGCCTGTTTCGCTTTTCTTACGCTTGTATAGAACGAAAGAGCCATCTCATTATCATCGATAGTCTCATGAATGTAGGTCCTGTTGGCTCCGGCCAGAAAGAAGACCGGAAGCCCCTCCATGATGTTTTTATAAAGATAATCGCTCAGCAGATCTATGATCTCACTGCGACAGGAGATGACCTCCTGTAACGGCAGGTCACCATAGCCGGCGATCCTGATGAAGGGATAAAACTCCTTTGTGCACAGATCAGTGAATGATGACAGACAGCTGATACGGTATTTCATCATCTGAAGGTGTTCACCAAGTCCCGGCAGCAATGCCCTGATATCGTAGATGCAGTCCTGAACCGCATCCTGTTCAAAGCCGGCAAAATACTGAAACTGATTGCTGATCCTGAAGATCTTCCTGTCTTCAGTGACTACGACATACATATCCTTTCCGATAAAACGGTCAAGATCTTCCTTTTTCAGTTGTTTCATTCGTTTTCTCCTTTTTGTCTGTTTTTTGAGATGTTTTTGCCGATGAATACGGAATATGCCATGCTGCTCCACTCTTCCGGCGCACTTAGATTCTTTTCCCGGCAGAGTTTTCTGACAAGATTTATCTGTTTCTGGGTCGGCGGATTTGTGCTGTTATGATCTTCAAGATCGGCAAGCCCCTGTCTGACCAGAACCCTTATGGCATCCGAACGATTGGCAAAGCGCCGGTTGTGCCAGTATCTCTCGATCCGTGAAGCGGTCTTTTCATCGACGGTAAAACTAATTTTAACTTCCGACATAGAATTACTTCGGTGAGCCAGTCCACTTGTTTGCATGTGGATTGGACACTTTTCTCCTTTCAAAGTATTTACATAAGAATCTCAGGCGAATATTTCGCCACGAGTGTTAACATATATGCTGCGGCAAACAGTGTTTTATCGCTTTCCCTGAATCTGACGATGACGTGTTTGCCGGGGACAAACTTATCCTTAAGATCATCGATCCCGGACTCAAAAGCAAACTGCATAAGCTGTATCTCGTCGGAGTCCAGATAAACGATCACATCTGCCAATATCTCAAAAGGCTCTTTCCATGGCCTGGCTACAGGCATCGGAGTTTCCTGCCTGTGCAGCTGACAGGCCTTTTTTTTGGCCGCCGAAGGATTATCGGCTTCCACAATATAGGTATCGATATTGATAACATCAACAATGTATTTCTGCATAAAACTCCTTTTTCTGGTTTTCAGAATCTGGCAACAAACAGCTGCTGCTTTCTGTTTTCATTCCAGCCGAAGATATGGATAAAGCGGGTCTCGCCCTCTACATCGGTGAAGGTTATGAATTCCTGCGCGTAGTCCATTTTCTTCAGAATGCGTTTGGCCTCTTCCACAAAGCGTTCCTGCGCGTAATATGTTGTTTTGAAATCGGTGCATCCGGCCATGTGATCTTTGTACAGATCCAGAAGCGCCCGATATTGTTTAGAATGCATTGAACTGTCCTCCTTGTGTTCAGTAGCGGTATCGGATCGGCATGAGACCGCTGTATTCGGCCAGGATGTTGAAAAAATCTTTTTTGCGATTGATCCGGTAACAGTATTTGTGCAGATATACATACGCGTATCTGTTTCCGTTAAGATCGGTCCTTCTTTCAAGACCCTGAAGCGTTTTGTAGATCTCTCCTGCCGCTTCCAGAAGATACGATTCATAGGCATATGGATCTGAGCCGAAAAATTCACTGACTGTCGCCTGATCAGCGGGATCCCTGTAAACGACGGCATCTGTCCGGAATTCAAGGATCACCCTTTTCGACGGGATCAGGATACTGTTATCAAGAGCATACGGATCAGTCTGATAGAATGAGCCGTCCTTTTTCATGAGCAGACAGCAGACTTCTGAAGATCTGCCGCGGTATCCTTTCGGAACATATGTCAGTATCGGGATCATTTTCTTCTCCTTCCCGGGCCTTTAATAGTATGGCACCATAATAGCAGAAATGTACCTGAATGTAAAGCAAAGTTTTCCATTTCAGAATACACCGATATATGTCAGCGCAAAATACAGCAGTGCCAGGATCAGGATGAACTTGATCAGAAAGAACGCTCCTTTGACAATGCTGGCGACAAAAGAAAAGGCCATCATGGCCAGGATTATGATTTTGGTCTGGTGAGACAGGGCAAACAGAGCGTCCCCGTTCTCATACAGAAGTCTTAGTATGAACCACATCTTAATTTCTTCCTTTCTTCCGGGTTATTCCCCGGATATCTAATTTCTGATGAACAAAGGCGAAGTAGCTCAGTGCCAGAGCCGGACAGATGATCCAGATGAATGCGATCCAGGACTGGGCGTTATTGTACCTGACGAATCTGATGCAGAAACGGATCTCGTAAATGACCGTTTTGATCAAGGCTGCGAACATCACTATGGCAAAGGCCAGAAAAAGGATCGCTGCTGTATTGCTCATTGCATAAGCGCCGGTCTCAGGATCGGCCGTGTTTAGGACACTTAGCGAGAGAACCAGCTCGCACGTTAAAGAAGCGAGCAGGATCCCTTTTGCCATGGCAAGCTTTTTGCCAAGCTGTTCTTCTTCTATCGTCTTTGCCAGAAGGTAATCGCCGTAACACGGGATCATCGACTTCCAGCCCGGGATCCCTCTGTCTACAAATATTTTCCAGGAACTGATGGATGACAAGAGGGTCAGAAACATGATGGAGGGACTGCCAAGCGGTGATGTGTTCTGCATAATTCCTGTCATTTGACGACTATCACTCCCAGGTCGCCGTCATAGCGTCTGTACAGCACGGCGATATCGTTGTCATCGTTTCTGAAGACAAACCAGCTGTGGCCGAGTTCCAGCATCTCCTGTCTTGCTTCATCGATATCCATTTGGCTTGCGATGATATGCTTTTCCTTTACGACAAGCAGAGGTTCTTCATCGGAATGTTTGCTGTCGCGCAATGCCGGTCTGCCTTTGCGGGCTTCAAGCGCTGAATGGATCTGATCCTCCAGCAGGTCGATCGCCGAGTAATAGTCTCTGGCAAACCTGGTGAAATAGAAGTGATGATTGGATTCACCGATAAATCTGGTTGAAACCTCAATGCCCAGCTTCTCACCTGTAACGGTCAGTTTGAGTTCTTCAACTCCAAAGAATTCGCCACAGAAACCAAGCTTCTTCTCGGCATATTCTTTCATGGCTGAAGAGATACCGCCGCCGATACCGCGGTCGATAAACAAAATTTTCATAGATTATTGGCAAGGAAACCCACATGCTTCAGCTGTGGGAGGAATTGCCATTCTCCTTTCTGTAATATAATGTTTCGCTGTTTCTACAAGGCTAAGCTTCTTATAGTTTGCTGAAGCTGATATAAGTGTTCCGTCCAACTTTTTAAGCTGGAAGTAACCGCTCGATCTTCTGCCTTGTACAAAACATTCCTCTTTGTTATAGAGCACTTTGTCCCAGAGACGGAATCCCTTCACAAGATAAGGTGCCTGATTGTTCTTTCTGACACTACCTTTGTTGATCTTGAACTTATGAATCTGCCTGTTGTGACAGCGTACTTTCTTCTGGCAGTAGACTGTGCCATCTGATACGGCGTTTGGATTGCCGGATATACATCTAGCGTCAATGCAGTGCTCCTTAGGCAAACATGCGTTGATACGAGAATTCTTGGTCTTATAACCATAGGTAAGACTTACATCGCTGTAGATTTCTTTCAAACGGTTATAGACTTCCCAGCGCATGATACCCATAAAGGCTGCATCGTTGAACTTCATACCGTGTTTAATGTTGATGGGAAGGTTTACAGTTCCGTTATGATAACCGGCATGGCAAGTCTCACATAGAGTGATCAGATTGCTGGGCGCATCACCGCCTGTCTTTCTTGACTCGATGTGGTGTACATTCAATACTCGGTCTTTGGATTTGCCGTGGCAACACTGACATTCGTGATTGTCTCTGAATAAAACATATTCTCGCACGTTCCAGAAACTTAGCTGGTCTCCCTGCTGATAATCAGAACCGGATATTTCCGGGTTCATGATCTTCTGAATGTCAAAGCTTGCGGTCTCAATGATCACTTTCGTGATTGGCAGGATCCTGTGAACGTCGGCTATCACCTTGAGATGGCTGTCGACTTTCTGTCTGATCGACGGCGCGAGCCAGCCTTCTTTCTTTGAAGAGATTCTGTTGTCAAAGCGTGGAGCACGATACCTTGTTTTGCAGTTTCTTCTTGAGCGGCGTGATTCGCGCCTGGTGCTTAACAGCTCAACAATGTCGTTTCTTAACTCTACATCTGCCTCGTACAGGACTTTATCTTTGGTTGTGGCACTAAGGCCGATATGTTTTGAGCCAGAATCTACACCTAATGTTATAGGTTGTGTTACAGCTGTTTCGGGCTCATACAACAGCTGTATGGTGAACGGACAACACCTGATTACTTTTGCTTTCCCGGTTTTAAGAAGACGATATATTTTACCGCAGCGCAATGTCGGCATAAGCGGTTGTCCGTCAATATTCAGTACATATGTCAACATAGTGCTGCTCCTTTCTGTGTGTTCTAAAGCTGTAAGCGAGTACACACAAACTCTAAAATACCTTCGCCAATGTTATAAGGGGTTTGTATGTGCACATCACTAAGCCTACCCATCAGCTTTGTTTAAACATGCACCGCAGAGCTACAGACTAGGTATGACATCCGTAGGTGCCTATGTATTCCCAGATAACGTAGTCAGTCAAGACTCAGACTATTCAGCTATGGGATTGTTTTCCAATCCCACGGATTCATCCGTGGGTAGCTGAAATTAGGATTCCTCCTTTTTATTTGGAAATGTCACGTTTTCCGCCGGGACTTTCATCAGCCGCTCTTCACACAGGACTTTGAAGTAATCCCGGCCGAACATCATGCACGGTTCGATGACAAAACCTTTGTGTATTTTTCCGGACTCCCCGTAAATGATCTCCACCGGTTCAAAATTCAGTTCTCCGACCGATGTAAGGTAGACAGAGAGTTCCCGGTTTAAAACTTTGTCAACAAATTCACTGACTTCATCAGATGATACATCTGTATTATCGCCCTTGCTTTCCTTGATCTTTTTAAGGATCTCTGTAATTGTGTTTTCTGTCTGTCTGTTGATTTCCATTTTCGTTTTCCTTTCTTTTGACACTGGTTATTCGTTTTCTTTTTCTTCTTTTATCTGTATGAGCGCACTCAGCATGCCTTTACGCCAGCCCGATTCCCAGGGATTTTTGAGATCCACCTCCCGGCTTGTTGCATAACCGTAGATTTTCTTTGCCGCTCTTTTGAGAAATTCAGGATAACCTTCTTTCTCACACAGATCTTTATAGCGTTCATCCATAACCGGTTCCTCCTTTCTTCTGATCAGGATAATCACTCCTGATGATCAGTGATCTCCAGTACATTGCAGTTGCCGCTGAGATCTCTGTATATCGTGATCTCTTTCAGGACGGTATCGTTTCCCTGGACGGGGATCTCAGCCAGGAACAGATAGTTGGTTCCGGCCACGACCTGGGTGGCAAGAAGTTCAAGCGGAGTGAAATCATCCAGATTCCCGTCCCCGTTCGCGCTGTTCCAGATCTCCATGAGCTCTTCGGTGATCTCACCTGATCCTGCAGGTTCATATCCTCCGACGATGCCGGGCTCATCCTGTTTTCCCGGATCTGCGATCTTCTTTGCACAGCCCGAAATACACAGGCAAATACATATAAGCATCATCAGTCTTTTCATTTTTTCCTCTCCTTTCTACAGTCCGGCGATCACATTTGCAATGATCATCATCATTAAAAGTGCGAATGTTATTAAAAACAGACACATCGCTGTGTCCTGTTTCCGTATATCGTTACGGCGGCCGCCCAGTATCCTCAGGACAACGCCTGTGATCAGGACTGTCGCTATGATCAGGCCTGATATAATATTGAATCGTTTGAGTATCATTGCTTTGTTCTCCTAATTTCCCATAAGGATCTTTGCCAGTTCAGAATCGGCATCAAGTATAAGCGTCGTGTCATCTGCCAGAGACTGTTTCAGAGATTCAAGTCCCCTGACGTATTCGTAAAAGGACGTCTTATCCGTTGTCGAATAGGCGCTTTCCATGATCTTCATATATTCTTCTTCGCCTTCTGCCTTCAGGATCGCAGCTTCTTTTTCCGCATCCGCAAGCAGCAGTGCCGTCTCTTTGTCGGTTTCATTCCTGATCTTCTGTGCCTTTGCTAGACCGTCGGCTTCATATCCTGCGGCAATGTTCTGCCTTTCAGAGATCATCCTTTCATAGACCGCATAGCGATTGTCGTCAGGAATGGAGAGTGTCTTGATTTGAGCGGTTACGATCTTGATTCCGTACTGTCCGATATCGCTGTTGGCTTTGGCCGTAATCTTTCCGGTCAGAGTCTCGCCTCTTGAAGCTATCACATCATCCTGAGTCATGGCGGAGATCGTGTTTTTCAGCGCATTGTAGGTCGCCGCTTCTATCCTCTCTTCAGCTCTTAATGATATTCCGCCCAGCGTTCTGATATACGCCGCCGGATCGTTTATCTGCCACAGGACATAGCAGTCGGCGATCATGCTTTTCTTATCTGAGGTAAGAACATCCGATTCAGGAATGTCGTAGACGATCATAGCCTTCGTGTATTTTTCAACTGACTGGAAAAACGGGATCCGGATCTTTAAGCCTGTTTTCTCATCAACACTGACTATTTTTCCCATCTGCCTGATGACAGCGTATTCGTTTTCGTTCACCTGAAAGAGCGAACATAACAGTACAATGAATGCGATAAGTAAAAATAAAGTGATTATGAATTTTCTTTTCATCAGTCAAACACCTCCTGTTTCTGCGACGCGTTGGGGATCAGAACGATCTGTTCGTTCCCACCGCTTATAATGACTTTCAAATCAGGCAGCAGGTCTTCCATAGTCTCGTAGAAAAGTCTTTTCTTTACGGCCGAAGGATGTTTACGGTATTCGCTGTAGAGTTTTTCATATCTTGCGATCTCGCCTTGTGCCTGAGCAATTCTGCCCTCCTTGTATGCTTCGGCTTCCCTGATGATGCGATCCGCTTCGGCTTCCGCTTTCGGCAGCTGCTCGTTGCGGTAGCGGTTGGCGTTGTTGATCGAAGTGTCGGCACTCTGTTTGGCGGTCTCCACAGATTTGAAGGCGTCAAAGACTTCTCTTGTCGGCGGTTCGACGTCCTGAATCATGATATTGATAAGCTGAAGACCGATGTTTCTTTCCTCCAGTTTTTCCGCAATGCTCTCCCTGATCTTCTGCTGGATCTCCCCTTTGGCCGTCGTCATGACATCATCAACGGGATAATCGGAGATGATGCCCCTGATCGAAGACATGGCTTCGTTGGTCAGGATCAGTTCGGCATCCTCGCTGTTGTAGATGAATGCGATGGGATCGGAGATCTTGTATTCCATATAGAAATCGACGTTGATCAGATTGAAGTCCGATGTGATCATCTCCGGATTTTCGGCATTTCCGTAATATTGGGTCGAATCGGCTATCTCATAGCCTAAAGACTGGCCATGCGTCGACACATCGACAATTGTTGCTTTCTGTACGATCGGCAGTTTCAGATGAAAACCGGCATCGGTGACTCTGCTTACTTTGCCGAACGTTGTGACGACAGCTTTCTGTGAGTCCTTCACGGAATATGAAGAACCAAACACAATGGCTAATGCAGCAACAGACGCGACAGTGTACGGCAGATATCTGCGTATGTTCTTAAAAAACATGTCTGCTTTGTTTCTGATTTTTTCTGACATGACTAAACTTTCCTTTCTGTTTTTCCTTTAATGTTCTGGGCACCCGGGTGCCCAAAGAATACATCTGCTGTTTTTGTCCGCCTTTTACCAGACAACTATGCCCTTGTAGATGTCCTTCGCATCAACTATGATGATCCTGTCTTTTTTGTTATAAAGAGCGAGTCTTTCTTCGGGTCTGGCGAAACAGTAGCCCGTGACCGATTTTTCGAACATCCTGTCGTAGCTCCTGATTAAAGACCTGATCTTCGATGTCGGCCTGTTTCCTGACGAGATGAATTCTGTAAGCATGTTCTTGTCCAGAACAGCTATAACCTTCTTCGCTTCATCCAGGATCGGGATATATTCATGCTTAGTCAGCAGCAGTGCCGCTTCCTGAAGTGTGGAATCCTTGCCGACGGCTTTGATCTTCTTCATTCTGTCCGTGACGTGCTTGTGTTCCTTTTCAAATTCGATATTCAGATCATGAAGGAAATCGACCATGCCTTTGCTGATGGAGATGAATTCATCGGAGTCGACATGGTGCTGCAGATAGTTCCTGATGATGCGGCAGAGCTTCAGTTTTTCCCTGTCGTCTGTCACAAGGGTATTTTCGTATTCAAACACATTCAGGCCAACGAGATCTTTGACGTTGAGCTCGAGGGTCTTGTATTCGTTTAAAAAGTTTTCGTACATTTTTGTTTTTTCGGGTATCCGCAATTGCTGGTTGGATTTGTACTTCTGTCACAAGCTCAATCTGGTTGAAAATCCAACCGATTGCAGTTCACAGTTCTTCGACGGTCCTCTAACCAGGCTTTGGAACGCAGTTTCAGTGTTTTGACCACTGAAAGCCCGATCCCGATTATCCATCTCCCTGTGCGTAAATTTCCCGCCCCTACGGGTATCTGACTTTTGTTATAAGGTCAAAAGTCTTAAACCTTCGTTTCTGATATTGATCGCTGCATTGAGATCGCGGTCAATCGTTAGTCCGCAATCACATGAGTAAACTCTTTGCGAAAGCGGGATCTTCTTGATACTTCCGCATCTTGAACACTGCTGTGTACTCGGTAAGAATCTGTCTATCTTGATAAGCTGTTTACCTCTTTCTATGAGTTTGTACTCTAAGATGTTTGCAAACATCCCGTAGCCGTTGTCCATGGTTGCCTTACCAAGACCGAAGCCTTTGTTCGACATGGCTTTCATGTCGAGATCTTCGATGATTACCGCGTCATAGACGTTCGCCATTTGAAATGACAGTTTGTGCAGATAATCATTCCTGTGATTCGCAACTTCTTCCTGCAGCTTTGCCACTTTAGAGATCTGTTTTTGGACACGCCTGCAGGTTTCTAACGGTCGATCATAGATCGGATACCTTTTACCGAAAACAGTTTTGTATCCCGCACTGTGACTTTCAATCATGTGCGAGAGTTTACGCTGCGCTTTTCTAAGACGCTTTTGTGCATTCCTGTAGAAGTGAGGCATATCTGCTATCACACCATTACTATCCATAAATAATCCATCAGATTTGTAGTCGAGACCGATAACTTGGTTTTCGTTTACCGGTACAGGCACAACATCCTTATCATATTTATAGGTAACAGAACAGTAATACTTTCCATTTTCCTTTGAAATGGTAGCGTAGCATATCTTCGCATCATCCGGAAGCAAACGATTGTCACTATGTTTTACTTCTCCCAATTTAGGAAGGTTAACTGAATTGACATCATATCTTATGGTTGTCGGATGTTCGGTCGTATAGCTTTGCAGTGGATTGCGCTTTGACTTGAATTTTGGAAACTTGCTTTGTTTCTTAAAGAATCTGTCGTAAGCATCCGCGACCTGACGGCAGGCAAATCTTATAGCCTTTGAATCCGCATCCCTTAGCCATGGAAGATATTCCTTCATGGTAGGAAGAAGGTTCTGCATATCATAATAAGATAAATGCTCACTTCTTCTTTCATAGACCAACTGATTGCGGTAAAGCATATGGTTATACACATACCGGCAGCAATCTAATGTCTGATCAATCTTTTTAGACTGATCTTTACTTGGATATATACGCATCTTTAAGGCATGTGTTATAACCATAACTCTCCTTTCTTTTTCAACCAGATTTTGAGGAAACTGCCTTTGAACGATTAACTGTTTTCAACCACTAATTTCGGATAGCCGTTTTTTCCTTTCAGGTATCTGTTTCGCTATCCGTAAATCAGATATTCTTTTTCAAGTTCAATAGCCTTAGCCAGATCGACACCGTTAATAAGCATGCTGTCTCTGATGATCTCAAGATTGTAAACGGTATATCTTCCCAGAGGCGGGAATCCTTCTGTTTCCGTTATGGCCCTGAATCTATCCATGATTGCATCAAGTCTCTTCCTGTCAAGAGAAAGGTCAGTTTCAAACTTATCTTTGCAGAGCAGATAATCGATCCTTAAGACAAGGTCATCGATAAGAAATATCAGAATGATCGCCAGTACAAAGATGACGAGAGATTTTAACAGAACGCTTTGAATCTTTATAAGGGCAACAATGATGCCGAGACAGTAAGTGAATATCTTGGCTGTCAGCAGCGGAAAAGGGTTTCGTTCATTGACAAGCCCGCTGATCAGGGTGATCCTGAGCCTCAGAGTATTGATCTCGTCAAATCTGGATATGAATTCGTCGATCATCTCTATTTCGTTTTTTATTTTTCTTTTCATTCTCTTTTTCCTTCCTATTCTCCGAGGATTCTGTCAACGATTTTCAGCATCGTTTTTTCGATTGCCTGCTGAATCGTGGTGATGATCTCCGATACGGGATGACTGAGTAAGTAACTGATGATCAGTCCTGTTACAAATAAAACTGCAATACCTGCAGAAATCAGAAGCACAAGTCTCAGACGCCAGAACCAGTCGTATCTGCCGAAACAGGCAAGGAATCTGTAGCGGAAAAGATTCAGGTTCTTCTTCCTGCTGTTGCATTTGTGGCAGGCTGCTACAAGGTTGCGGGGATCGTCAATTGATTCATATCCCAGCTTCTTAAGTTTCAGTCTGGTCAGTGACGAACGCTTTGCCAGATCAGCGGGGATGACATGATCCACCGTGATGCTGTCCTTCGGGAAGAACTTCCCACAGTACACACAGCGGCACGGATCGGGCTGGGTTTCAAGAAATATCCTTCGATAATTATTACCTTTGTTCCAGATGTTCCGATAAAGGATAACGTTGTATCCGGAAAGCTTCAGTTTTGCTGCCAGAGCTTTGGCCTGATGCTTTGTAAGGTTTCGGGCCAGATACTTGTTGGGGGCGGTCTGCCTGAATTCCGGGAATCTGTCGAATCTGAATCTGCGTCCGGTCGTTGCTTCGATGCAATAGCATTTCTCCTCAGACGATTCGTCAGTCAGTGGTCTGCCCATCAGCTGAACCTGATCTTTCTGTATTCCTCGTACCTGTCGTCCTTTGTCAGGGAATAATAGCGCATGGTAGTGAAGGGGTAATCATCCTTAAAGCTTTTGGTGATGTAGAAGGAGTTCTCATCCCTCTTCAGTTCGAAGTGAAGATTTCCGATCGTGGCTTCCATTTCCCCTTGAGTAAAGTTTTCAAGTCCGATGATCACCTCATCACAGACAATTTCGGGTTTAAGGATCTTCTGGGTCTTGATCTGCTGAATGAGCTTACTGATCTTTTTCTTTGTCACATATTCCAGGGTGTCTTCGGAAACATACTCTCTGGATCTTTCGCTGCTGTTGTGAATAACGTACATGGTTTTTCTCCTTTGCAATTAAAAAGGACGCGGGTCAGCGTCCTTGTGATGTATGTGTATGAGGCAAGATTTTTACTTTGCCGTTTTCTTTTTCTTTTTTGCATCAGCCGCTTCCGGCTTTATCCTTTTTCCTTCGGAATCAAGCACAACGGTAGATCTGTCGTTGGTCTTGAGGCCTTTCTTCTTCATATCTGCTCTGATGATCTTGCGCATGTATTCATAGAGGTTGTTCTGACTCTCAAGGAACTCGATGATGTCCCCATCTTCTTCAAAACGCATGCGTATGTTGAAGCGTCTGTACTTTTCCTTCTCGTATGAATCCTGATATGCTCTCATATTCTTGTATGAGCTCTCACTGAATGTTTTGCCTGCCGCAAAGACGATGCCGTCTCTTCTTCTCACTTTGCTTTTTGTCGATTTCACGCAAATGTCCTCCCTGTTTCTGATTATATGGTATCATAGGAGCTACATTTTGTATACGTGTTTTTATTTATCGGATTTGTGAGTCTCGGAATTTATCACAGATCTCTGCGTCTTTGCTTTTTGGCCTGTCTGATCTTTTCATCGTAGAGATCGGAATCGGCGTTGACCTGTTCATGGATCAGACCTTTGATGTAGGAACTCGCTGTCATGTCATGGAGTTTGGCTGCTTTCCTTATCCTGTTGATGAACTTCTCACCCATTCTTATCCCGAGGACGCTCGTCCGATAGCGTTTGGTCTCTTCTTTCTGTTCGAGTTTCTTTGTCGGCAGCGAGGGTATCAGATATTGCAGATCGATATTCCCTCTTGCGACCTCGTTGTAGAACTTGTTGAAGGTGTAACCCTGAAGAGCAGGAAGTGCATTGAGGTCTTTCTTCGAACACTGAAGGTTTTTCTGTCTCAGGGCTTCCTCCAGCATGTGGTAGCCTTTGGGATAACCGTACTCATCGTAGATGATTACCTCGTCAGGATCAAAGATCTCCATGGTGTCCGCATTGTAGTAGGTGGCCTCTTTTCTGATCGAGTGGGAGATCGCATTGAGCATATCGCCATAAGTCAGAAAGGTCGGGGTGTATTTTGCTGATGCAATGCTGTAGAGTTCGTTTACTTCAAAGACAGGCATGAAGATCGACTTGCGTGACCACTCTCCTTTTTCATAGGCAGGGTAGATGGGATCGAAGCTGTCGATCTCAAATCTTTCGCTTGAGGCAAAAAGTGCTCTTGATGACGCAGCCCACTCTTCGGCTGAGGTGTGGCAGAGATACCCGAGCGATCCGATGCCATAAGGCGTGCACGGGGTGACGAAGACGCGGGGGAAGACAGAACCGTCTCCTTTCAGCCAGGTCGTATTGCCCCAGGCTTTTTCCTTGCTGCTTTTGGCAGCGGCGTCTTTCATAAGCATTTTGTCTTTCCCTTTGATGATGCCCCGCGGGTTTCCCGTGGCCATCGAATAGACCAGAGAGTCTCCGTCGGAGATGACCAGGGCGTAGGGGTGAGACTCAACCATTTGTGTGACGGCCTTTTCTCCGGTGGCAGGGTTTCTTTTTTTCTTACTCAGTTCGGGGAGCTTCCTATAGGCTTTGGTGATCTTGCTCAGTGTCTTGAGTTTTACGAGCAGCCTTTTCTCGGCGGTGGAGGAGATTTTGATGATTTTGTTTCCTCCTATCTCGGGAATGAAGATTACGAGGATTTTGTCGGAGCTGACAAAGATGCCGCGCGCTCTTGAATACATGGTGTCATCAGACCCGATGCTCTCCATGTTGTCAAGAAAATCACGAAACTCCTTGATCGTATAGAAGATGCCCTTGCTTAAAACCTCTGCACATTCGGTGCGGGGGAGAGTGTCTTTATACATTTCATTACATAAAACCTGTGGTGCTCCCGTAAGCTTTCCATAGAGATAAGGGAGTGAGGGCTTGTCTACGGCAGCAACCGGAATACCGTTGGCTGCAAACATAGTTTCTATTCTTGATGTTCTCAGCGCGATCCTGAGTTTCTCCTGATTTACCGTACCGAACAGTTTCGCCTTTTCTTCAAAGTGAAGTCTGTAGTACTGTTCATCCTCTCCTATCGCATCAAGATAAGCCACCCTGCCCTTTCTTGTCAGCACTAAGTATGTGTATGAGTCATCTGCTTTTCTTCTGTCTGCCTTTATAACAGTTTCAGCTTTGAAGAATTCCTGCTGTAGACATTGTCTGATTACAGCCTGCACTCTTTTTTCAGTAGCGAACTGCATACCATAGCGAGTCAGATCCCGTCTGTAACATCCTCCCGTTCTGGCAAGATGTCCTGCCATTTTAGTATCTAGCGTCGTTTTGCCGAACATGTGCTTCCTCCTATCCGTTTGCGCTTTGAATTGATTTGCGCTCTTCCCACACGGCTTTTATCAGAATTTTCGATTGTTGCCTCTTCTTCTGGATTTTTTTGTCCCATTTATGTGTCCTTTTGTGGGTTGAGTTAACTTTCTGTTAAAACACCCTGTTTTTCTGTATACTGTTTGTATCCGCTTTTCAGTTCGCTGTGACTCCATTTCGACTTTTAACTATGAAAAGCATCCCCTCATCTTCTTCTTTGTCTGCAAGTCTGAACTGGCAATGCAGATCAACGTTTCTTGCGTTGTCCGAATAACCCAGAGCCATGAATATTTCATTGATGATCCTTCCGTTTTCGAGGTTGTCATGATCGCAGATCTGCAAGCTGTTCCACTTCATTTTTCTTCTGATTATATAGACATCAAAGGGTGGCTTGATGATCTGAAAAAGGTCTGTATCATTCTTTTCCTGCCATTCGATCAGAGCCGCTCTTACATAATTCATGAGAATATAATTCTCTTTCGCACTGCCTTCCCTGTACATTCTTTTGAACGTGAAAGGCGTTCTGATTTCAAGAATTCCGTCATTGAAATTGACGCTGACAGGAAGGTTTTCTGAGTATTTTTTTTCTTCTTTTTTGTCAAAAACACCCATTGTTTTCTCTTTATATTCGAGCGCCGCCCGACATGTCAGAGCGATCTTTTCGGCTCTGTAGATCACGTTGTCAAGGTCATCATAAGTCATCTTTTCAGGCCCGTCATAGCGGTCATATTTTTTCAGGGATTCATCAATATGTTTGAGAGCATTATTGATTTCAACCACATTTCCGTAAGCCGTTTCCATATCAAAAGATTTCTTATACCACATACTGTTTCCACGCCTCTGTTCTCTTACGCGGTGAGCCGAGAACTTCATATCCCCTGGCTGTTCTTTCGTTGATCTTGCAGATATGCGTGATGCCGATATAAGGCACTTTATCGATGCTTTTATCATTTTCCAGCACCACGATCCTCCTCACACTGTCTCTTAATTCCTGATGATCCACTTTCGGAAGATTCCTCATAAGTTCAAATTCAATGTCTTCTGTTCTCTTAGGAACATAGGCGATCTGATAAAGCATTCCTTTTTTATCGTCGTCAGGCTCCGTCACAAACATGATGTTCCAGGGGAATTCCCCGGCAACGAATTCACAGGAATCCGGCAGCATATCGATAACCAGATACATGCATCTGATCAGCTGCATCTGCTTATCGTCCAGGGCATCTTTCAGTTCTATATCCCTGACTTTATATCTTTTGTTATCGGAGTCAACATCGTAATAAGGAAGCTGATCCGGCATTCTATATGCTTTATTTTTGACGATCCCGTCAAAGAATCTGTCATTTGTGATAGTCAGATATGCTCCCTGAGTCATAGCCCATCCGTTTTCCGAAAGAAGGACATAACCTTTTCTTTCAATGGCAAAAAGAATGGATTGTGCCAGTGCACTGTCCATGTCTTCATAATTATTTTCGAGCGCTTTAACAAGCTGTCTTACTTTAAGCACAGGCACTTTTTTCAGAATGCCTCTGATAAAACGCTCATATTCATCTAAACCGATTATCATGTTTATTTCCTCCTGTTTGTCGGTTCAAGCAACTGTGTAAGATCTATCTCGTCTTCTTCATCTTCATCGCTGTTCCAGTTGCTGATATATTCATTTGTGCTGATCAGACCGACATCACTGTAATCATCTTTTGTCAGCAGCAGATCGTTGAGATCGGTATTATATTCTTCGCTGTTCTGTTCTTCGATTTCCTCAATTTTCTTTCTATTCTCGGCTGCAATCCTTTGCAGATCATCACGTCTGTTTGTGATGAGTTCATATTCGGTCTTGCTTGCCGTGACTCTCAAAGACATTCTGTTGTTGCCGGCAATAAACAGCGCATCCGTGATATCGAAGTCGCTTATGGCCTGCGTTTCTCTTTCGGATAATTTGATCAGTTGCGAAGTGGCTTCAAGGTCATCGTCTTCCATCCGTTTGAGGATCTTAATCGCTGAGTTATTAATGACAGGCTTGCCGTATTTACCATCTTCGATAGCCATGATATCAGTCATCTGCTGGGTCGCAACCCAGAACGCTCCTGAGTAAGCACGGATAAGTTTTGAGATTTCCAGAGAGTATTCCGCAGCCACATGATTGTGAGCCATGATCCACCATTCATCGATCATCAGCATCTTTTTTTTTGTTCTGTCTTCCATTATCTTTGACCAGCAGAAATCCATGACGGTATAGATTGCCAGCGGCAGAAGTTCCTTTGAACAGCCGTCCAGCGCATATACCAGAAAGTCATTGTCGATATCCACGTTGGTCTTTCCGTTGAAAAACGATGCGCTTCCTTCGGTGAATGTTCTTATTGCGTCGATCAGGATCTTCGGAGATTTCATCTCATAAAGTGTCTCTTTCAGATCGTCAAGAACAGGCATTTCCTTGTATCTGGTGTGAGTTTCATCCGCCCAAAGACTTTCATTGTCCGCCGTGATTCCGAAGCGCTCATAGGTTTTTATTAAAGCTGAGTCGAGCACTGCTTTTTCTTCCATATCAAGCTTTCCCAGATATATTTCAAAAAAAGCTTTAATGGTGCTTATCTTTTTCATGAGCAGGGAATAATCCCTGATTCCTCCGTCAATCAGATAAGACATCTCTTTGGCCTTTTCATCTCTCTTGTGGATCTCCATAATGTTGATGACAACCGATGAACCTTCACCGAAATCAACGTATGATCCGTCCATTGCTTTGCATAAACGTATGACTTCATCGGCTTTTGCCGGCAGGATTATCGTTATCGGAATTCTGATTATCCTCAGCCTTACCGCTATCAGACACAGCAGGAACGTCTTACCGCCGCCGGTCGTTGATGCGATGAATCCATTGGCATTCATAAATCTTTTCGGGTCATAGATGTCGATCAGAGCCAATGCTCCGGTCTGCTTGTCGTCACCGAAATAGATGCCGTTTTCATCATTGATCTGGAACGATGTGAACGGATATAAAGTCCCGGCTCCTTCGGACAGCATGTTTCTCATTGTTTTCTCATAGATTTTATCGTTCAGCCTGTTTAACGGAAGCGCAGACCTAAAAGCATCCTCCGCCTGCTGTTTGAGTTCTATGACTTCCATTGAATTTTCAATGCCGGTAGAATAGATCATCTCCATCTTTCTGTTGAGCATCTGGGGATCCTCATCACACACCGTTATAAGCACGGCAACGTTGTAGAAATCCTGGGATTCAAGTCCTTCCAGAAGATATGAGTTCGCATAGTACTTGCTTCTTGACTTAAGGAATCCGACGGTATTTTTGCCCGATTCAACAGCATCGTTTTCTGAGATAGCAGCATTATGACTGAGTTTTCTCTGAATATATTCCTTGTTCATGCGTCTTAAGAATATATCGACATCGACGCCTATTTCCGAGTTGATGAACATGCTTAACCAGCCCGGCCATGCGTCTTTCGGATAGCCGTCGGACGTAATGATCATATAGCCGTAATACATGCCGTCAACAAGGATTCTGTTGCCGGTATAGACGATGTTCCTTGGTGATATATATTCTGTCGGAGGAATATAGATGTTGGTATTGCCGTAAGCTGTGAAATACTTCTCCATTGTATCTTCAAGATTCTTATCAAAAGAAACATACTGTGATTTTCTTCTGTTCAGCAGTGTATAGAGTATTTCCGCCTGATGCAGGTTTTCTTCTTCCGTGACGACCTTGTTGCCCATTTTGAGCAGATTGCCGATGATGCGTTCAGCCGTCTGATTGAGCTGTCTGACCGCTTCACTGTAGTTCATTTTCTTTTTGGCAAACAGTCCGGCTTTCTTATCGTAGGAAATTATTACAAAGAATCTTCTGGTCACACCGTATTTCTGCGACTCCCTGAGCCTTTGTTCATATTCTTCATTGATCCTGATACACTTTTCGTTTTTTTCTAATTGTTTGCTTTCTTCGATCTTGTCCAGCTGTCTGGAAATATTTGAAGGAAGTGCCACAGTTTTGAATTGTATATCCATCGGAGCTGATTTAAGCAAGGCAATAAACTGGTTGTATATTTTGTTCTGATCGCTGATTTTCTTCAGGAAAAAAGGTGTCGGGATGACCTCGATTATTTTCACATATCTTTCGTCTTTCGTAATGATGACCCCGTTTACTATCTCTCTTACGGGAGTATCATGCTGGGTCGACTGTATTTTCTTTTTCTTCTTGCTCATTTACCTTTTCCTTCTTTCTGAATAATGCTAAAATTGAACCTTTCTTTTTTTCTTTTGCCGGTTTTTCCTGTTCGTAGTCTTCATCATCTATGAAGATGTATTCATCTTCCTCAAGACTGTATTCGTCGATCCTGGTCGTGCCACTTATGCTCATTTTCTTCTTGTACTTATTGAACAGTTCATTGATCTTGTCTCTCGGGAGTGCCTTCTGCGAATCGGCAATTACTTCTATATACGGTGTAGCTTTTGTTTTCACTTTGTTGTTGTAAAGCGAGATCCGGCGGCGAAAATAGCTGCTTATCGCATATCCTATCTGTTTTGTAACACAGGTTCCGTTGATCCCTTTTGTAAAAAGTGGAAACGAAATAAGTACCACGGCAAAAGCTATGTATGTAGTTACCTGAGCGTTGAATCTGATGACAAAATAGGAAATAAAAAGAGACAAGAGCACAAATATGCCGGTAAAAATTAAAGCTTCGGCAATATTTCTTCCCTTATAGTTATGACCCATGATTGTGATTCCGCTTTGATAATTGACGGGAATGGGATAGAAATTTCTCGATTCGTTCTGTGCCATAAATTTCCTCCTTTCTTTTAAAGAAAGTCTGGGCACCCAGGTGCCCAGAACTTACTGATACTTAATATTTAAGAGCAAGCCCGATGACAAACGAAGGTTTGATCTCGGTCACTCTGACAGACACCCTGTCGCCCTTGATAAGCTTCTCGCGTCCTCTGACAAGCTCCTGTTTGACAGAGGCCTGAACACCGTTTTTAAGCGTGATCTTGTAGGTGCTGTCCTTTGGATTGAACTTGTCTACATAGCCTAAATACGAGGACCCGATCATCATCGAATTGATCATCTTATTGACGTCCTTAAGTCTGCCGGTTACAGCGATATAGTTATCGTCTGAATAGATCTTTCTGATCCTTACTTTGATCTTGTCTCCGGTCTGAACAATGTCTTCGCAGTTTTCAACCGGTTCATCTGACAGGTTGTAGGTATCGATGGATGACTCTACACCCAGACACTCGACACGGACCCTGTCAGGTCTGACCGTCATTATATTTGCTGTTGTGATGGCATCGACTTCGATCTTGTATTCGCTGTTTTTACCGAAGTAGATATTTCTGAGCTGTTCCATTGCTTCCGTTCTGGAGGCGAACACATTCGGTTCGTATTCACCCTCAAAATAGCCTTCTTCGATAATGTCTCTGGATACAGCTTTGATGACAAAGCATACTCTCGCGCCGTTGTAATACTGTCCTCTGTCTTTTCTTCTCTTGTATTTGCACGGCTTCCCTTCGGGCGCAAATTCCGGCAGAGAATTATAATCGCTGCCGAGATTGTAGTTACTTTCGAAGAATACCTGATCCGGGATCTGTACTCTGATTCCGTTGTACATTACCGACATGATTACATGCCCGGCAAGCGGGCCGACGCCATCATCTACACCGTACACTTCACCCCACAGGATCTGTTTTCTGTTCATGAAATCTTTCAGATCCTCAAGAGTTGCGATCTCTTTTTCATCATTGGTATCAAGAGACGGGATCTCCTTTGCTTCCGTCTGTCTGATCTCATCCGACTTGATTCCCGGAACATCCTGAGAGATCGTTTTCTTTGGTGATCTTTTAATAATCGGCTCGTTGGCCGCTACTGTTTTTGTTTTAGCTTTCTTCTTCGCGGCTGATTTTTTGTTTTCGCCTGCTTTAGGTTCTTCCGCATCGGCTGGCACAACTACTTCAGCTACAGATTCTTTTTTGGTTGCTTTTTCTGCTTTCTCCGGTTCTTTTTTTTCTGTCTTGACATCTTCTTTATCTTCTGTTTTTTTCTTGCTGACTCTATTAATAATAGGTTTAGAATCATCTTCTGTAATTTTCTTTCTAGGCATTTTTAGCCTCCTTTCTTGTTTTTCTTAGAATTTAAAAGCGTCCCATTTTCAGGACGCCTGTCGTTCTTTTTTTGTTATGCGTTTTATGGCATGGTTGCCGCTTCCAGTCTTCCGCTGACACTGTTGTTGAGATCATTGATATCAACAGTGTATACGGATATTCCTCCACGGTGATTTCTGTTTGCATCTGCTATTGTGATGTTATCCCCGTTTCTGGCAATAACTATCATTGTATGGCCGTGAGTCGTTCCATCGTATGCAGGCCTGCTCAATACTGTTCCGGCACCTACATCGTTCAGGCTTCCGGACCATCCCTGGGATTGCAGAACGGACGCTCCTCTGATGCCGTCGACACCCGGATATTTGTTTTCTCCGTATATCTTGTAGGTCATGTAACTGACGAACTCCGTGCACTGAAGATACATGTCTCTTTTATTATTCTGAATCAGACCGAGCTCCTGCAGTCTACGGATTTCACTTACCATTTCGTCATAGCTTGAAAGTCCCAGATATTCCAGAAGCAGTTCGATATCTTCTGTCAGGATATCAGGATAATAGAAGCCGTCGATCAGGACCATGTCAATGTAATCACCGTAAGGACTGCTGAACATTACTCTGTTGTAGACATCTTCAAGTTTGAGTGTCGTGATCATGTTCATGAATCTGAACGAGAGATTATCGTCGTAATTGGTTCTGGCATCACCGTATTCTATATCTGAATTATCTGTTTCGTACTGAAGAAGATTGTCTATTTCTTCCGCTCTGATCCTGTAGACATCAAGGTAAACAACGTTCCTTATGTTATAGTCGCTTCCGCTTCCGATCGTCTTTGTATGAGTGATCTCAACAACGTTTCCCGAAGGTTCCCCGGGTTCTGAGCGGCCGATAAAAACGTGATCTTCATACTCGTATTTAGCCGGAGATGGCACACACTTTTCCGTTTCGCTTCCTTCAATTTCGGCTGATGTTTGTGCGGACGTTATCTGGGTTTCACTGACCGGGCAAGTCACTTCGGGGCTGACTTCGATCTTGTACTGATATTCATTGACTCTGATCTTCTGATATCCGAGTTCATGAAGGTCTTTTGAACTGCTCAGCGTGTAGTCTGTTTCTCTAAGTTCTTTGTAAAAGTCTTCAGCTTCAACCGATTCATACCTTGTTCCGTCCTCTACTCTATCTCCATAGATCTGTCTTTCGTGACCCGTAAGGATCTCATAGTCCGCTTTTCCGAGTTCCGAGTTGATGGACGAATAATACAGTGTTGCGATCTGAGAAAGATCATCCAGCGATGGGGTTACATCTATCTCCAGATCAACATGGCACTTGTTATCGGAATACCTGATGTATCCTTTCTCGACATGCCCGAAAAAAGTGTCGTCGTGATAGGTTTCCGGTATGAAGACCTGGCTTTCATCATCTATTCTTATTTCACATCCGTATGAGGCTCCATAAGATGAATTGATCTCGTTTATAAGCAGCGAATAGCCTTTTCTGACCTCAGTATCATATTCATGCTTAAGAGCATTAAATACATTGCTGTATGTCTGATCGATATCCTTATTTATGAGAATATCCGTGGTAAATCCCGAGTCAAGAAGCATGAAAAGGACGACCAGAACTATTATCAGACTCCCGGCTCCCGTAACAGCAGGGGGGGCAGCGCCTCTTGCGAGTGCCGACCCCCCTGATGCGACTTTACTTGCGATATGCAGATTTTTGCCGAAGATATTAATGTCGTTATCCTGCGAATTATAACTCATAGTCATCACCAAGCCATTCTTCTTCATCGTCTATATCTTCAGTGTAAGGGTCTCCTTCTGTTTCGATACGCGTGACATCCGATGCGTCGTTTCGGTCATTTCCGCCGAGATAATCATCGAGATCTTCTTTGCTGTCATCCATAAGATATGATGACAGTTCATCTTCTCTGCCCGGTCTTGTTTCGTGATAATCGAAGTAGGAATTGGTTCCATCCGCATATCCGGATCCCAGACCAAGCTGGACTCCATCAGTGTCGTACAGGGCGGTTCCTCTTCTGAGTTCCGGAGCACCATCCATAGGGATCGATACCGTCTTAGTGCCGGTAATACCGCGTTCGTTAGTGCTCTTGACTTCAGCGAGCGCATAGGTGTTGCCGTCTTTATCATGAGCGATCTCAACCGGTTTGTCGGTGCCTTCAACACTGCGGCCGTACTTTTTGGCGATGCCGTCATTTACGGCAGAATCAAGGAATCTGTTTCCGGTCTTGACGTGCTGACTGTTCTTTAACAGGCCTGCAGATGTGACAGGATTATTTTGTTTGATCTGTTCATAATTGGCTTTGGCATTATCGAGATTGGCTTTTGATTCTCTGACATTATTGAGCTTATCGTCATAGCCAATCTGTTTTTTATAGCTGCTGACAGCATCCTGTCTGGTCTGAGCATTGGCGTTTTTGGCTGTTTCATATTTGCCTGAAGCCTCTTTAAGACCTTTATCGTAGTCGCTTTTGGCTTTTTGTTCAGCGTTCTGCAGAATGCTTTTCGGATTTGCAGATACTTCATCACCGTATTTGCCTTTGAGCTCTTCCTTCAGATCACTGAGCGCATTATCCCTGTCTGTTCTGAGTTTATCTGTTTCCTTCTTGTATTCGGCTTCATCCATTCCGTCTTTACGTTCCTTCAGCTGGTTCATTCCATTGCTGTAGTCGCTGTTGATCCTGTTAAGCTTGTCGTAGTCGCTGTTGATAGCGCCCATTTTTTCATTAAATCCGCTGTCAAGAGCCTGTTTTTCATTGTCGAAATCCTTCTTGGCTGACAGGTTATCGGCATTTTCTGTCTGCCTGAATCCGTTTTCAGCCTGACCGAGTGATTTTTCGGCATCGTTGAATTCCGTCAATGCCGATTGATGATCGGCATCCATGGCCATGATGTCCTTTTCTGCCATACTCAGATTACTGAGCGACTTCATTGCTTCAGGGTCGACAGGGCCAAGACCAGCTTCTCCAAGAGCCATTTTCGTCATTGTCTTGCCTCCGACTTCCATGGCACTGCCTACAGCTTTGAATCCACCTCCGACTGCGTTTCCGAATGCTCTTGCGATCGGCTGAGCCATTCTCGCCTGAGCCGCGAGACCGGCTACACCGGACATGAAAGATCTTGCCAGATCACCGGTCGGCATTGTTCTGAAACCGACCATATTGAACAGTTTTTCTGAATTTTTCGACAGATTAAAGCAAATCGTTGCCATGATCGTGAACATATATTTCATTTCATCCGAAGATGCTTCTCCAAGCATGAAATTCCACGCCATATAGATCAGAAACATGGAGACCGTTATGCCTAGCGTCTGCTGAAGGATACCTTTTAGCCACTCCTTGAACGTATCTGATGTCTCATCATTTACTGCTAAAGCAATAAACGGAGCGCCTATATAAGTGTAGAAAATAAACGTTATATATCTTTCAAGATACGAAAGCAGACATTGAAACATGGACAATGACAGACTGGTTATCAGGATGGCCTGCAGGATGTACATGGTATCGCCTTCATCAAATTTTCCTCTTTTAAATACGCTTACAACCTCTCTTACCAGAACGAACGGTGCCCAGTTTGTATTTTCCAGGTTCATATTCGATGTGTCGCTTATGGTCTTGAAAACACGGCTTCCAAGCTGATTTATAATTTCCTGGAAAAGTCTGAAATAAACGCCCATGAACTGTTTCCACGTAAACAGAAGAAAACCTACAACAAAGATCTTCAGGACAATTTTCATAGGATGCATCGTTTTGTCTTCTGTCATAGGTGCAAATATCATTTTGTAAACAGCCAGAAGAAGCGATACCGCAAATAAACCGCCTGCTATTGCATCAAGCGTTGCCGTCAACGGCTGCATATGATTTATGATTTCCTGTGATATATTTCCGCTGCTTACAGTCGAATAAGAGTTCCACAGATCCAGCAGAGCACCTATTCCCGGGATCGTAGCTATACCGGTCTTAACCGGAAAAAAATTAAAATTAACCAGGAACGATGAGTCAAGCAGCATGACGAATATTGTTATACACGCCTGAAAAAGCATGACCGGAAGAACACCGATCAGATACCACAGCATTTCCAGCATAGCGATTTTGGAGACCGCATCTCCAACAGAACTCATTATCGATCCTGCCAGAGCGGTTACTGCACCAATTATTGCAAGTGTTACAATCGTGCCCATATTATCCTCCTCCTTTTTTAAAAACAGCCCACCGGTTTTTACGGTGGGCATAAACAATCAGTTATTCTGTTTTATTTACTAGATATCAATATCATCCAATTGGATCTTGCCGCCGATTCTTTCAACAGCAATCATGATTGCTTTGGCAGCGTAAACAACAAGCATTCCCGCCAGTATTCTGATAAACCACGATTTAGCCTGAGCAGCGCTCTGCTGGTCAGATGCAGTGGCATATTTAAAACCGCAGAATATCAGTGCCAGAGCTCCTATACCGGTTCCCCATGTGATAGCAATATCCACTAAGGATTCAAAGACTTTAGCCATTAATTTTCTCTCCTTTCTTGTTATATATCCACAATTGTTTTCAGAGGTATTTCTCCCTCCATTATCATATTATAGGGCACCATATACTTACAATATGCTGTTTTCCGTATGGCTACATTCTGTGACCCTTGTTTTTGTTGTTGTGCGTTTCCAATTTAAAAGGAAATATTCCAATTTAAATGGAAATAGTGCCAAAAAAATAATTTATAACTTTCCAATTTAAAAGGGAATGGAGCGCCTCTATCACCGTATCTCAAAAAGTCTACTTTTCCGGATATCTCGAAACTTTACGTTTTATAAACTCATTTTTCGCCATTATTCCCTTTTAAATTGGAAAATAAAAATATACATAATATTATTTTTTATCACTATTCCCTTTTAAATTGGA
>JAFRJA010000208.1 GCA_017432545.1 Erysipelotrichaceae bacterium | reverse complement strand
TATCATCAAGAATACAAAGACAGGAGCGAAAAAGAAATAATATAGTACAATCGCATACAAAGACCAAAATAACGGAAAAGCCCATGAAATAAGGCTGATCCGTTATTTTACTTTTCTTGAACTGTCAAAGATGGGATTATATCAAACAAATAATGGCAAAGGAAAAATCTAATGATATATAAATGTAAAGTATGTGGTGGAACCCTGAATATTGATCCAAATAAAACTGTATGTACTTGTGAATACTGCGGTTCCATTCAAACTTACCCAAAAGTAAATAGTGAAAAAATCGATCTTCTTTTATCGCGTGCAGATATTTACAGACGAGAGAACCAGTTCGACAACGCCATCAATCTGTATAATCAGATCCTGGATGAAGAAAAAGAAGACCCAGAAATATATTGGCTGATTCTGTTGTGTCAATATGGAATCGAATATGTCGATGATATAAGAACACACAAGAGAATTCCTACAGTCAACAGAACAAACCGATTCCCTGTTTTCACCAATTCAAATTATAAGAAGGCAATCGATCTTTCTGATGCCTATCAGAGAAAAGAATATGAGAAGGAAGCATCAAGGATTGATCAGATTCACAGGAAAATTCTGGAAATATCATCTCAGGAAAAACCTTATGATATTTTTATTTGTTACAAAGAAACAGATGCCTTTGGCAATAGAACACAGGATAGCGTTATAGCCTATGACCTATATAGAAGATTCACAGATCTGGGATATAAGGTGTTCTTCTCAAAAATATCATTAAGCGATAAACTCGGCAGCTTGTATGAGCCATATATTTATTCTGCGTTGAACACCAGCAGAATATTATTTCTGGTAATCACATCGTCAGAAAATGTATCATCTCCATGGGTGAAAAACGAGTGGTTCAGATTTTTATCTTTCATGAAAGAGGATGCTGATAAGCATCTGATCCCGTGTTACAAAAACGTATCCCCATCATCTCTTCCGGAAGAAATTTCCTACCTTCAGGGGATTGATATGTCGGGGATCGGCTGGGAACAGGACCTTGAAATTGCGGTTGAGAGGTTGCTGAAAAAGAAGAAGATTGCAGAAACAGAATCAACTCAAAGCAATATAGATAGGTTGCTGGATAGAGCATCTCTTTATATCCGGAATAACGAATTTGAAGAAGCTTATCGTCAATATGACAGGGTTCTGGACTTTGATATAAAAAATGAAAATGCGTATTTAGGAAAGCTATTCTCTGAATTTAAAGTTCACGGGATTGAAGAACTGCGAACAATCGATTCGTCTATATTATCCAGTAAAAACTATCAATGGCTTCTTAACAATGGATCCGAAATAACAAAGATGGATTTGAGTGAAGCCGGTAAGATGATCGAAGATAGAATTGAAAAACAGAATAGAGAAAATGGGAAAGCTAATATTAAAAAGATTGTCTGTGTCTCTGTACTTACCGTTTCACTCTTGCTTACGGGCTTCTTTGCAATCAAGACGATTCGCTCCGGAAACCGGAATCGGGCAATTCAAAACGCAAGTATTGGAGACGTAGTTACCTATGGAACCTACGAACAGGACAACAATTCTATCGATGGCAAGGAAGGGATAGAATGGATTGTATTAGATAAAGACGACAATTCTGCCATACTGATCAGCAGGTATGTGCTTGATTGCCAGTCTTACTCCTTGGGGAATTCATATGTTGCATATGATGACAGTTATATTAAGGAATGGCTGAATGAATTCTTCTTTGCAGGTGCTTTTGAGAAAAATGAGCAAGGCAGAATTAGGGAGATCAGACTTCTTTCGACAAACGAAGCCAAAGAACTGTTTTCAGACGTTTCTTCAAGGACGGGAGTAGCAACAAAAAGCGCTATTTCAAAAGGCCTTGAAATCAGTTCTACTTTTGGCAATTGTGAGTACTGGCTTGTCCCGTCAAACAGCCTCAGTCATTATGCCGCAAAAGTCAACGCGAACGGTTCGGTTAATTCCAAAGCTGACAACGTAAATGTCGGAAATGGTGTAAGGCCTGTGATTATCATGGATTTGAAATAACATTCCATTTGGAAAAAACGCTGGAGGACAATTAGAGTGAAAAGGATATCGATTCTGATAATAGCGGCATTGATATTATGTTCATGCTCAGCTGTGAATAACGGGAACACGAATGATGAAAACATCAATAAAATGATCTATGCATCGGATACCCGTCCTTCTTTGCTGAATGGAATGGATGTAACATACGACGAAGAAATCATTCCTCAGGTAGAAACCTACTCTTTAAACGAAGATTTCAGCAATGTTCTTAATCCTTGGGATATCTCTGGTTTAAGTGACAAGGCGAAAGAAAAGCTGATGGAAAACAATTTCGTCATTTGCGAAAGTGACTATGAAATGGAGTTTTTTAACATATATTTCTACAATTGGCACGAAAGAATTCCCAGTTTTATTACAACCGATTCTGCTTTCCACCTTTTCCATCTTTTCTATGAGTACCTTCAACGGATCACTGAAAAGAATTATCTATTAAGTCGTATTGAGAAAATGAGTTCAGAGTTGCTACAAAATTCTCTGGATCAGCTTGATCAATTGAAAGATACTCCTTGGGAAAATGCTGCACAGCGCAATGTCGACTATTTCTCAGTTGCGGTGGCGTTATGCGACGGAACCAAATATATTGATAACGAAACAGTTCGATTAGAGCTTGATAATATTCACAATGCCTCTGAGATATCTTATTCTCCAATCTTTTCAACAGAAGAAAAGGGGTATAAACAAGATTATACCCAATTCATTGTCAGAGGCTATTATGCAGATACAGAAGAACTGCAAAGATACTTTAGAGTCATGATGTGGTACGGGCAGATGACTTTCCTTCAGAAATCCGAAGATCTGAGCAGAAGTGCATTATTGATCAATCTTGCTTTGAAGGACGAAGCCCTTGAGGATTTTGAATGCGTATATGAGGTGACTTCTTTTTTTGCTGGTGAACCGGATGATAATACCTATTATGAATACTATCCAATTATTGAGTTTTATTTCGGAGATAATCCAGATCTTTTGACCATTATCGAGAAAACAGAAGAATTCGATGAATATCAGAAATATATTTCAGAATTACCTGCACCGCAGATCAATTCGATGATTGTCAGCGGATATTCCGATGTTGAGAAGGAAGCCGCAGGATTCAGATTGCTTGGTCAGCGGTATTCTCTTGATTCCTGGATCATTGAAAATATTACATTTAACAAATTAAAAGAATTGGACAACGGCAAGGCAAGACTTCTACCTAAAGTTCTAGATGTAGCGGCTGGCCTTGGTTCAGATACTGCGTTAAACATTGTGAACGAAACAGATGGTGAATCTGTCTGGCTAGCTTATTCAGAACAGATGAATTATATCCGCACCGAAGTCAACAAAAAGGGAGACGCTCTGTTTTCAAATTCAGTAAGTTCAAGCTGGCTCGGAGCATTGTCAAAAGGATTAGAAGAAAAAGACGAAACATGGCCCGTCTTTATGCAGGGCCAAGCGTGGAAAAAGAAGAATCTGATGACTTTTTTGGGTGGATATACAGAATTAAAGCATGATTTGATTCTGTATTCAAAACAGCATAGCGGAGGAAAAGGAGGAGATGGGCCAACTCCTAAAGACGATAGGGGTTATGTGGAACCGGAACCGGTTATATACCACAGACTTTCTGCAATTGTTGAAGCAACCGCAACTGGATTAAGCAGCTATGATTTGATATCTGAAGGAGATCTTGATGAACTAAAAGCACTGATTGATGCTTATAACATTATGGAAAGCATTTCTAATAAGGAACTTATTTCAGAACTTCCCTCAGATGAAGAGTTTGAGTTTATCAGGAATTACACATCTATTCTCAAACATGTATGGGCAATCAACGCCTCTGAAAAAGCGGGGTACGATATCGAGGGGTATGATGGTGCCGAACTGGAGTATCCTAGTATGTTGGTAACGGATATATCTACAGATTTTGATAATGGTTTAGCACTTGAGATCGGCAATGAACGACCTATGGTTATCTATGTAGCGGTATATTTTGATGGCAAGATCAGAATTGCGAGAGGTGTAACATACAGTTCTGTAGAATTCACTATTCCAATTGAAAACAGGATGACTGACCTAAAGTGGAGAGAGGTCATATATTCAAACAATAGAGAAATCATTCCTCCTTTGCCGTCTTGGTATGAGGACGTTTATATTAAAAACGAGAATTATTCCGGTACAGAATTTAAAGGTGTTGAAGGAATGTCCATAATTAAGGATCCGAACATGCTGGTAGTCAAGGCTGGAGCAATTAACGTAAGAAATTATCCCTCAAAAAATGCTAATTCTTGGCGTAAAGTGACTAAAGATCAAAAAGTCCAATATTATTTCACAATTAACAACGAAGGATATACATGGTATTACATTGGGGATGGATGTTGGATTGCGGATGATGGAACTTGGGTCAATATTATTTCTTATAATGGAGATCAGACAGAGAACGAGTATTTTAAAAAAGAAGATATTCGACGAATTCAGGTTTTGGATTCGAATGTTGAAGTATACAGAGGTCCTGACTTAATGTTGAAGACTAACGAAACATTAAATGAAGGAGATACATTCATAGCATTACGAGTAGACAATCAAACAAGCGGCAGTACATGGCCAGGAGATTATAACCTAGGATATGTATGGTATCAGATAAACGACGGAAGATGGATCAAGGATAGAGATGGATCTAAAGTTGCTGTTATTGAAGGCCCACCTGTGGAGTATTCAAATTCAGATTTCTTGTCAAGTCGAGTAGACATATTTGATTTGCTTAATAAAAAAACCATAGAAATCGTGATAGGACCTATTTATTTCAGGACTGGAATCGGGAATGCTGATACGACGACATTCAATGGAAAAGAGTATGCATCTCCAGGGGAAGTATATCAAATCGAAACCATAGCGGGGTATGAGCCAGGTGGGCTTCAGTGGGCAAAGCTAGATGATAATGTCTATGTTTTCATAGGCTATGGTGATGAATTACTTGTCAGATGAAATTATCGATCTTAATTTTTTAGATCCTAGTAACAATTATTCAAAATGGAATAATGTAAAATATAGATAGAAACATTTCTGGAGGAATAATATGGCTATCGCAAAAATAATCAAGTATGAAGGGGATAATTCTACCTTTATATGGAAACATCCGACTGTTGATTTCAACAACATGACACAGCTCATCGTCTATGAATCACAGGAAGCTGTTTTCATGATGAATGGCATGATCATGGATACCTTCGGTCCTGGCAAATACAATCTGGATACGGAATCACTTCCTATCTTGGGCAAGCTTGTCGATACACTGGTCTATGGTGATTCTTCCTTCACCGCTGATGTCTATTTCATCAATCAGACGGTCCAGATGGCTTTGAAATGGGGAACTTCTCCCAAAGTAAGATTCATTGAACCAAATACCGGCATTCCTTTAGAGATCGGTGCTTCAGGCAATCTGAACTTAAGAGTCAAAGATTCCAAGAAACTGTTGATTAAACTGGTTGGCACGACAGCCGGAATCGCCTGGGATAAGGATGTTCCGTCTTTTACAAAGTCTTTGCAGGATTCTTTCCGCCCTTTGATCAATACGATCTTTAAAGCAAACTTTGCGCCGATCGTTAAAGAAAACAACATTAACATCATTGAAATAGACCAGCATGTTGAAACGCTGGCTAAGCCTATGCACGAAAGGATCAATACCGGTTTTGAAGAGTATGGATTAAGTGTTGTTGATTTCTATATTACAGACATCGTTCTTCCGGAAGAAGACAGAAACTTCAAGAGGATCAAGGATATCATGGCCTCTTCCTATTTGGGTGTAAAGGAGGCAGAGCTTGAAGCTACTTTAACTGCTGCCAGAAGAGCTGTAGAACTGGAGCAGCAGCAGACATTAACTGCCAAGAAACAGATGGAACTTCAAAGAGATATTCTTTCTACGCAAGCAGAAGCACAAAAGACAAACATCATGGCAGAAGCTGAAGCCAACAAGGCAAGACTCGAAGGTTTTGCGCAAGCTGATGTCATGGCTGCCCAGGGATATAACCAGAAGGATGTCTTACAGGCCGAAGTTCAGAAAGCTTATGCAGAAGGCATGGGTAATTTCGGTTCAAACGGTTCCGGTGGAGGAGGCGGTATTGTTTCCGATATGATGTCAATGCAGATGGGAATGATGGCTGCCAACGCAATGTCTGGCCAGATGAAGGAAATGATGAACGGCTTTACCGGAACACAGAACAATAGTCAAACACAGCCACAATCTGAAGAAAAGAAGATCTATTGCCCGAATTGCGGTACACCATTGCCATTAGGTGCAAAATTCTGTATGAATTGTGGTCAGCAGATCTCTGTAAACAGTAAATGTCCAAACTGCGGAAGTGATTTTCCTGCAGGTGCTAAATTCTGCCCGAATTGCGGTACAAAGATCGGAGAGTAAGTATGTCTAAAGGATTTAAAAAGTATCTGCCTGTTTGGCTGATTCTGTTTTTGTTGATTCATATCACTGCCTGGGTCATGCCTTTGATCAGAAGCAAGGCCTTCTGGTCTGCTTATGGGGTCGTAACAATTTCCTGGTTGGCACAACTACTGATCTCTTATTTTGCATTCAAACAGAGAAAAGAGATCTCAACTCCGATATTCATTTATTCTTTTGTTGCATTATTCATCCTGTTTGCGATGGATGGGATCGGACTTTACTTCTTCTGGGAAGTATGGATCCTTGTGGTCGCAAGCTGTGTTTTTCTGGGGATAAACTGGATCGTATTGACAACAATAGGCCAGAATATGTCCAAAGCAGTTGAAAGAGATGAACATGTCAATCAGAAAGTTGATGCTATGAGAGAATTAGCAGCTAATGTTAAAACCTTATACGATAATACAAATAATAAAGAGATTTATAGATTGTATGAAGCTTTGAGGTATTCTGATAAAGCATCAAATGAGAAGACTTTCGAAATTGAAGAGCAGATAGAAAATGCAATAGCTTCATTGGAAGAGACGACTGGTAAGGACATCTTATCAGAGAAGGTTGATGAAATCATTCGCCTGATTAACAAAAGGAATAATACATAAATCATAAAATTGAAAAATGGCTGACCGTATACATAAAAAATGTTTATTAATTGGAAATGGTTTCAACAGGCTTAACAGTAGTTCTGTCAGCTGGGATGACCTCATTAAAAAACCTGTTGAACCATATAAAGATTTAGAATTTACAGACATCCCTAAGATGTCCTATCCTTTAAAATTCGAATATATTGTTAATTTCTTGAATCAGGAAACCAATCGAAATGATGAGAATCTATACGAAGAGATTAAAAAGCAGATCATCGATGAACTGGGTTCTATTGTAAAAGATCAGATGATCGATCTGGACATCAGAAAAGCATTGATTGAAATTAATCCTGATTACATCATCACAACCAATTACGATACACAATTGGAAAAGGTTTTTGCCAGCAAGGGCAAAAACTACCAGTATAGCAAGTCCCTGATTCAGAAAATGAATAATCCAAAGCATTCTGATACCGAACTTGTTCTAGGAAAGACAACCACATTAAGAAAAGTTGATTTTTATCATATGCACGGGATTAATGTCGTCCCAAGATCTGTATGCCTCGGTTATGAGCATTATGTTCGGATCATATCAAAACTGAGAGATAAAATCTGTTGCGATAGCAAGCATAATCGATTAATAGACTTTATCAAAGGAGATTATTGCAAAAGCATTAATCCAACATATTTAGCGAGGTTTTTCGATAGCGATGTTTATATTGTTGGCCTTGGCCTGAATGAAGAGGAGATAGATTTGTGGTGGATTCTGTGCTATCGGGCATACCTCTATTTTTCAGATTTGGAAGGTACTAGAGAATTCATTAAAAATAAGATAGTTTATTATGACGTACACAAAGAAAAGATCACTTCGGATGGTTTTTCATATGAGAAAGATTATTTGAAGCAGAAGAAAGCGTTATTCAAGTATATGCATGTTGATTATCAGGAATGCATAGTAACAGACAGTTTCAAAGACTCGTACTTAAAAGTATTGGAAAAGATTAAGGAGAATGAGTAGATGAAACGATTGACTTGTGAAATGTGCGGGAGCACCGATTTAATAAAAGAAAACGGAGTTTTTGTATGCCAGAACTGCGGAACCAAGTATTCTGTTGAAGAAGCTAAAAAAATGATGGTTGAAGGAACTGTTGAAATATCCGGCTTTGTAAAAACAGATAATTCTGAAGCATATATAAAAAGAGCAGAGCCCTTTTTATCAGAGGAGAAATGGGATCAGGCAGCGGAGTACTACAACAAGGCTTTAGATGAAAATCCGGACAGTTGGCAGGCATATTTTGGTTTGTTCTTAAGCAAAAACAAATATAAAGATGTTGATGATTTGAAAAAAACTGGTCATCCTGATTATCAATCAGATCCAGATTATCTGAAAGCTGTAGAGCGCTGCCCTGAAGATAGGAAACAGCTTTTCGTTGATATTGGGAAAACCATCATAAAGAGAAACGAAGAAGAATCATCTTCTGAACATATAACAAAAATTAAACATCTTCATGAAAGAGCAAAGGCACTTACACAGAATATCATCCTGACAAAAGATACGATTCTTGCCTTAAAGCCAGACGGAACTGTATTGGCAACTGGAAACAATTCTTACGGGCAATGCAATGTTGATGACTGGAAAGATATTATCCAGATTTGTGCTGATCCAAACGGAGCGCATACGGTAGGCCTGAAATCCGATGGAACCGTTCTGGTGGTTGGATCTAATGCTTATGATCAGTGCAATGTTTCTTCCTGGACAGAAATAGTCAAGGTGATCGCTCACAACGGGATCACTGTCGGAATGAAAACTGATGGTTCGCTAATGTGCGCAACCGAACATCCTGACTGGGTATGGGAAAAAAGCAGAATCATGAGATGGACAAACGTAAAAGATATCTGGTTTGGAGACAGAGGTGTTCTGTTTGGTTTATTGAATGATGGGACCGCCATTCAGAGTCACCCGGAGGACAGATCAAAGGATTATGAGATAATTGAGCATCAGGATGCCGTGATTGATTTATCAGGAAAAAGATTTGAGACTGTTGGGTTGACAGATAGAGGCGAAGTTTTCTTCTACAGCAAAAAAGATTATTACAACTATTATTCAAGATTCTACAGAAAAAAGGTGTCTTCTTGGAAAGATCTGATGGCAATCTATACGCCGAAATATGATGGGTGTGTTTATGGACTGACAAATAAGGGAACGTGTTTGGCAATAAACAATAACGACTTCGATTATGGGCAGTGCGACATCGGAAAGTGGAACAACGTGATCCAGATGACGATTGCCGAAAGATATTATTCGAAATTCACTTATGGGCTGACAGAAAACGGGAATATCTTTGTTTCCGGAGGAAGAATCAACAAAGAAGACATAGATGAAGATGATGACTATAAAGTTGAGGATTTTATGCCCTGGAATGTTGAAGATTTGCAAGACATTGTTTCGATACAATCCAATCCGGTGATTTTGCTTGCTGTTAAAAAGAACGGAAGGATTGAACTGAGAATAGATGAAAATCAATTAGATTATGATGTTGATGTTTCCAATTGGCGTCTTTTTGATGATCCTGACGAATACTTGAAACAAATTGAAACGAATAAAGCTGAGTCGATCAGTTCAATTATTGAAAAGATACAAAAAAGACAAACAGAAGAGCAGGAAGAGCTGAAAAACAGGCGAAAAGAAGAGCAGAAGTCTTTTATTGAAAAGGTTGAGAAGCTGAAAGAAGAAGAAAAGAAACTTCTAACAGAACTCGAGAACTTAAAAGGATTATTCAGCGGAAAAAGAAAAAAAGAAATCGAGTCCTCACTGCAGGACATTCGAAATGAAATGAAAGAATTGTTGAATAGAATTCATGAATGAATAATTAACAGAAGAGGAAATACATGCCGGTTTTGAAATGCAAAATGTGCGGAGGCAATCTCGAAGTAACAGATGGTCAGACTGTCTGCACCTGTGAATATTGCGGAACAACGCAGACTGTACCATTAATTGATTCGGATAAGAAAGCAAGATTGTTCAACAGAGCCAATGATTACAGACTGAACAATGATTTTGATCGTGCCTATAACACATATGAAGCTATCGTAAGTGAAGACCCAAATGAAGCAGAAGCTTACTGGGGAATGGTTTTATCCTCTTATGGTGTTGAATATGTAGAAGATCCTAAATCTCACAAAAGGATCCCTACATGTCACAGAACTTTAATGCAGTCAGTCTTTTCAGACAGGAACTATAAGAAAGCAATCGAACTGGCTGATATTGAGAGTAAACTCTGTTATCAGGATGAAGCAGAAGAACTGGAGAAACTTCAGAAAAGTATCATATCTGTTTCTTCCAAGGAAGAGCTTTATGATGTTTTCATCAGTTATAAGGAATCTGGCAGCGATGGAAACAGAACTGCAGATTCTGTTATCGCTCAGGATCTGTATGATGATCTGACTAACAGAGGGCTCAGAGTTTTCTTTTCAAGGATCTCACTTGAAGATAAGTTCGGCCAGAATTATGAACCTTTCATCTATAATGCTTTAAGAACTGCCAAAGTCATGTTACTGGTAACGACTTCCAATGAAAACAGCAATGCACCATGGGTCAGAAACGAATGGCTCAGGTTTCTTGATTTCGTAAGAAATGATTCCATGAAGTCACTGATCCCGGTGACCAAAGACATGGATCCATACGAACTTCCTGATGAACTGCAGAAGCTTCAGGTTCTTGATCTGAATAAATTAGGATCAAGGCAAGATCTGATCAGGGGAGTGATGAAAATCGTTGGGGAGAATTACTCAATTAATAACAAAAGCATAGAGAGGAAAGAAAAAAACCTTTCCGAAAATGATGATTCACGTGATAAATCCCCTAACAATGACGTTAAAGAAAAAGAAATAGACAGAAAAACTGATAAGAAGAAGCAAAAAGCAATAATACTTCTTATTCCTTTGATTGTAGTTAGTACTATATTCTTTTTGAACAAATGGATCATTAAAAGCAATTATTCGGATGGTGTGAATAGTTTTATCAGTGGAGATTACGAATCAGCTCTGGTGTCTTTTTCGAATTCAGGCAACTATAGTGATAGCGCCCAATATGTTAAGCTGATTGGCTATCTGGATGCACAAGATTATAAACAGGCTATTGAATATGTTGATGATTCAGATTTTTCTGATGAGACAAAAAAAGCCGTCTATGATATCGCCTATAATGGGGCTAAGAAATATTGTGATGATTTTTATGCAAATTACGATATTTTGCAGTTGGACTGCATTCTATATTTTCAAAAAGCAGTTGATATGTTGAATCGTTTGGATGGATATAATGGAGCAAGCAACACTTTAAATGCTCTTCTGGATTCAGGATATAAATTAGCAAGAAATGGAATAGAAAATTTCTATAGAGGTGGAATAGCTGGAGACAGCAGTTCAGCAACCAGAATTCTTGGATTGCTGTCATCTATTCCTGACAGCCTGCAGACCAAGAACGAAAAATTAATAATCAATTATTTAGCCAATCAATACAAACATTTGTCTGAATTATGGATTAATGAAAGTACTGACGAAATAATTGAACAAGCATGGGGTTCAGATAAAGGCGTAGGAACAGGATGTTATTTTCCAAAAACCAGGTAATCTACTAAAGCTTTATTGTTGCATACGGGATAAAGGATAATGGCACTGTATCTGTCTCTTCTTCTTCAAACGATAGCAGAGCTATTACTTCAGTAGATACCTCAGAATGGACAAATATAGTTTCGATTTCTGCTGGTTATGAATCCGTTTTTGGTTTGAAAAATGACGGAACGATTGTTGTCAAGATTGATGGAAACAGTGGGCAAATTAACGCAGCAAATTGGACTGATATTGTTGACGTTTCTGCAGGTAAAAGACATGTATTAGGTCTAAGAATTGATGGCATGGTTGAGGCGGCAGGATCTAATAACGAAAAGCAATGTGAAGTTTCGGAATGGGATAATATTGTTTCTGTTGCGGCGGGTTATAACCACTCTCTTGGCTTGAGAGCAGATGGAACCGTATTGTATGCAGGCGAAGACGAAACTGTAAGAAAGCAGATTTCCGAATGGGCAGATATAAAGAGTATTTCAGCAGGAAATGATTTTTCAATTGGGTTGCATAATGATGGTTCAGTAATCACTGTAGGATTAGATGATGAGTATAAAAAGATTGTTTCAGAATGGAAAGATATAATTGCTATATCTGCCGGCAAAGAACACGTCGTTGCTTTAAAAAAAGATGGTAGTGTCCTAGCTACTGGTTTGAATAACCAAGGAGAATGCAATGTTTCAAAATGGAAAGATATAGTTTCTGTCAGTGCGGGTGCTTTACATACGATCGGATTAAAAACCGATGGGACAGTCGTATCTGTTGGATCAAACGATTATCATCAGTATGACACTGATTCATGGAAAGATATAAGAACAGATTAATGGAGAAATAACACCAGGCTATTTTATGTTAAAGTCAAAAACAATAAGAAGCTATAAACAGTATTTAAACGAAATTGATAAACTAAAAAATTTGTATCCGAATTTTAATTTTTACTATAGGGGAGATACATTAAGTCCATCAGATCAGCCGAGATTGTTTTCCAATAATAATACTAAACTTGAGAGTAAATTTTTTCGGCTGTGGCAGAAGCACGAACGCTTCTTTGAAGATACCAAGGAAGGATATAGAACGGATGATTTTGTAAGTTTGGCAACCATGCAACACTACGCAACCGGTACTAACAAGTTGTTATCAACAAGACTTTTAGACTTTACTACAGATGAAAATGTTGCTTTGCAGTTTGCGTGTGGATATCCGGAGAATAAGAAAGATAAACGGACTATAACTGTTGTTTGCACAAACGATAAGGAAATCACTGATGTCAGTAATGAAGTTATTTCTGTTTTTATGAAATACATCTGTTGTGAAAATCAGGAAGATATTGTTAATACTTATTTTGAAAATGAAGAAATCTTATCCAAAGATTATTTTGTAAATTTGAAATCTAATGAATCATTTGACATTTTATACACGGAAAGAATAAGAAGACAATCGGGGTGTTTCCTGCTGTTTGGTGAAAACAAGAAAGTTCCATATAAAGAAAAAGGAATCCATCAATTGTCAAATGACTCTTTAAGAGGGAGAAATTATATGGGGTGTTTTAAAAGAATTTAATGCAAAAGATGTAGAGGGAATTAGACAGGAATTGGAAAACAACCATCTGGAAACGGTGTTTCAATATGACATCAGCCGCCAGCTCAATATCTAACTTCTTAAGTTTGTGTACAGCTCTTTTAAAAGGAAGAGATTCAAGTCTTCTCAGCTGTACATCATCAAAATCATTTATATGCGAGCTGAGAAAATCTCTGTATTCCCAGATCGTAGACAAATGTTTAAGCACATCACGCTACCTCCTTCGCCTTCTTAACGAAAGCGAGCGCAGCGAGCCCGATTTCCATATTTTTGTCAAGTATATTTCATCAGAAATATGTCAGAATCTGGGGGTGTTTAATAAATGAGGCATTAAAAAAGAGCGCTGATTTACTGCCTTATAGAGTTTTCGACAGCGCTCATACAATATAGGAGGTGTGTTTATTATGGCGAATTTAAAATGTAAAATGTGCGGAGGTAATCTCGAAGTTACAGAAAGTCAGACAATCTGTACCTGTGAGTATTGTGGAACAACACAGACCGTACCATTGATTGATTCAGATAAGAAAGCAAGATTGTTCAACAGAGCTAACGACTATAGATTGAATAACGATTTTGATCGTGCCTACAACACATACGAAGCGATTATAAATGAGAATCCAAATGAAGCGGAAGCTTATTGGGGAATGGTCTTATCAGAATATGGCGTTGAATATGTAGAAGATCCAAAATCTCATAAAAGGATCCCAACTTGCCATAGAACCCTTGTTCAGTCTGTTTTCTCTAATTCAAACTACAAAAAGGCAATTGAATTGGCTGATATCGAGAGTAAACTCTGTTACCAGGATGAGGCGGAAGAATTGGATAAACTTGAAAAATCCATTCTTTCCGTTTCTTCCAAAGAAGAGCCCTATGATGCCTTTATCAGCTATAAAGAATCCGACAACGAAGGAAACAGAACAAAAGACAGCGTCATTGCCCAGGATCTGTATGATGATCTGACAAGCAAAGGACTCAGAGTTTTCTTCTCAAGAATTTCTTTGGAAGATAAGTTCGGTCAGAACTATGAACCATACATTTACAATGCCCTGAGAACTTCCAAAGTAATGCTTCTGGTAACGACTTCCAATGAAAACAGCAATGCACCATGGGTCAGAAACGAATGGCTCAGGTTTCTTGATTTCATTAGGAATGATTCCATGAAATCCCTGATCCCAGTGATTAAAGATATGAATCCATACGAACTTCCTGATGAGCTACAGAAGCTCCAGGTGCTTGATCTCAACAAGATCGGATCAAAGCAGGATCTGATTAGAGGTGTTTTGAAAATTGTCGGGAAAGACAGCCCGGCTGATAATCAAAGAACAAAAGAGAGAAAGAATGAAAATGCAACCGAAGCAAACAATATCCCTACTGAATCGTCAAAGAGAGATGTAAAAAATAAATCAACAAACAAAGAAACTGATAAGAAGAAATCAAAAACAGCAATAATTCTTATTTCTTTGATATTTATCGTGGCTGCAATCTGTATATATATTTTTGCTTTTGCTCCTGCAAACAAATACCAAAACGCAAAGAACCTGATGAATGAAAAGCATTATGACGAAGCTATTGTTCTTTTTAATGAACTAGGAACTTACAAAGACAGCGAAGATATGATAACGGAGAGCAAATATCAGATTTCAATTGATTTATACGAAAGTGGAGATGTTGAAAAAGCATTTGACGAGTTTAAGAGTCTCAATGGATATAAAGAAAGCAGCACATACATGAATAGATGCAATGCTTCTTATGTCGAAAAAATTTTAGATAATTCTCATGTAGAAGGAATAACAGACATTTTCAGAGATGGCTCATCAAAAATCAATTCGGTAGATTATTACTTTGATTCTGTGTCCTATGCGAAAATTGTATTTCATATAGAGGCAACGGCTTCTTTCACATTGTATTTATTTGATGGAGGGGTCATGAATCATACATGCTTTGAGGAAAATGTTAGTAAAGGAAGCACTACGGTAACAGCTGAAATACCATATAAATATATTGTGAATTCTTCGTATGCAATAAATGGATGGTGCAGTACCAGTATTGATTTTACAGGTTTTTCAATTAGGAACTTTACCCCTTATATCCTTTCAAAAGATTTGTTTGGAAATAACATTTATGAATTATCCTAGCTTATCAGGAAATGCTAGAAAAATAGGTGTATTTTATGTTACCAAAACGGAAACTATCAGGAATCATTAAGGTATTATAAGCTTTCCACGGAAAAAGGGAACGCCACTTCAATGGTTAGTGTTGGAGAACATTATCTTGAAGGATTAGGTGTTCAGATAGACCTTGAAGAGGCTAAAAAATGGTATCAGAAGGCAGCTGAAGCGGGCAACAAGACAGCGATGAAGAATCTATCATATTGCTATGAAAATGGATACGGGGTTGAAAAAATTGGAGAAAATCAATTCGTTGGAAAATGAAGGTAGAGGAATCTGATTAGTTCAAATCAAGCGATCGCAAGAAAGCCGGTTTTAAGGTTTTGTTCAAAACCAGAGTATACCCATAAATTGGTTTTATCAGAAGCAAAAAGCACAGGGTATTATTACAATAACCTCTGTGCTTTTTAAGTTCATTTATTTGGCTTTAAGAATTATTCAGCTTCAGCTTCCTGTTCACAGCACTGCTTGTCATATGCTTTCATGAACGGATACCATACAACGAAGAGGATCAGAAGCAAACAGATATTCCAGATGACAGCTCTGACAGGGGTCGAGAAGGATAATGCTGCATTCAGGATTGGAGGACAAGTCCAAGGAAGGAATACACCAGTCGTGGTTCCAACCAACCCAACTTTGATGACCAGGTAAGACAACACATCAGCCAGGAATGTACCTAATACCATCGGTACAAACAGCAACGCATTGAACATTACCGGCATACCGAATAAGACGGGTTCGCCGATACAGAAGCAAGCTGGTAATACAGCAGCTCTGCCAACAGCCTTGAGCTGTTTTGATTTACAGAAGAAGGCACCGATAATTGCCGGGATCAGAAGCTGACCGGCACCACCCGGAATCGTGATACAGAAGAACTGATAAGTAATGATGTTGTGTGCTCCGGAAGCATTTGCAGCTTCTGCAGCTACCAGCAATGGAACCATTGCAGAGAATGTCGCATTAGCGTGGATACCGCACCAGAGTACACACACAGTCAGTAATCTGACAAACACATAGCCAGGTAAAGACAGACCGATCTTTGATAACGGAGTTGAGATCAAAGAGAAGATCATGTTCTGGATATCGCCAAACGCGGTGTTCGCCATAAGTTGAGAAGCAATGCCTAATACTGCAAGAATGATGATGGAAGGAATCAAAACAGAGAAGGATTCTGCAACGAAGGTAGGAACAACTTCCGGTAAGCGGATATTGACCTTGTGATCGATCAAGAACTTCATGCACTTAGGTACAAGACCACCGATAATAAGCGCAGCGATCGTTCCCTGGGTACCGAGCCATGTTAAACCAATGTTGCCATCTTCCGTTAACGGAGTGATGACAAGGAAGGCGATGATTGCAACGATCATTGTCGGAAGTACTTCTTCCAGTTCGATCTTCTTGCTGTAGCAGTAGGCGACAGTCGCGACAGTCCATAATGCAAACAGACCGGATGTAAAGGTATTTAATGTGAAGCAGAGCGGAACAAGTCCCGGAATCGAAGTGACGATGGATTGCCAAGGTCCGACATCGAGACACGCAATCAGCAAGGCGAATGATCCGATCAGCAGGATCGAGATAACGACCTGCATCGCATCCGAGATCGCTGCCAGGAATTTGACAGACATCATCTTTGATCCGATAGGTGAGAGTACGGCTGACAGTTTTTCTGTCATCTTGTCCAAAAAGTTTTTGTTTTCCATATTTTTCCCCTTTATTTTTCCAAAGCCTTTAAGGCGTTATTCAGAACGGCTTCTCCGTTCATTCTTCCATAATCCAATGTTTCAATAACAACAAACGGTGTGTTCTTATCCGCGTATTTCTTTTCGAATTCTTCTTTTTTGAAGCGGATCTGCGGGCCAAGCAGAATGACATCAGCTTCATCGACATATTTACCGACATCCGAGTAGCTGTAAGCATTGACTTCGGCTTCCAGACCTCTGTCCTTGGCAGCCTGTCTGATTTTCTGTGTCAGCATTCCTGTACTGGCTCCATACTGGCAAAGTAATACAAGTTTAAGCATTGATCTTTCTAACCTCCTTGATGATGCTGAGATATACATCAGCCAAGTCTCTTGTCGTCTCGGCTTCCGATAAATGATTTGAAGCGTGCGCCATAAGGAACGTCATGGGCATCTCTGCGGAATTCATTGACTGATAGAGAATTTCCGTATGAGCCTGATGAGCTATCAGCATCGCTTCATCAGCCTGTTTGAGATAATTCTCGGCATCTTCATAGTTTCCTGCTTTTGCTGCTTCAATTGCCGCTTTAGAATCGCTTCTTGATTCTCCGGCGTTGGCGATTGTTGTAAAGATGAGTTCTTCCAGTTTCTGATCCATCTGACACCTCCTTTGGCTTTCTTCAATTTACAATTTCATTATATTTTTCACCCTTTTGCCTTTATACAGACACAATTGCACCGGGAGGTGAAAGGAGCACATAACGCTCCAGTACATAAACCTTATATAATAGTAACTGTAAGGAAAAAAACATGAATCCAAGAGAAAAGAAGCTGATACTGTACCTGATCAGGCATGACAGCTGGATCACTTCTAAAGAACTGTCGGACAATCTCTCAGTTTCCAAAAGAAGCATCAAATCCTATGTCAAGAACATCAATTATGAATTCGATGATATCATCGAGACCTCTTCAAGCGGCTACAGGCTGATCGATCCGATACTGGTGAAACAGATGATTGAAGAAGCAGACGACGATATTCCTCAGGATAAGGAAGAAAGAACAAAGTATATTCTTCGGAAACTCCTCTTGAATGACGAAAGACAGAGTCTAGAGGCATTGAGCGATGAGATGTTCATTTCCTATGCAACCTTAATCTCAGAGCTTCCCTCTGTGAAAAATGGCTTGAGCAAGTATGAACTGACTTTAAGGACAAAGGATGATTTTGCTTATATTGAAGGAGATTTTTCAAAAAAGAAAAAGATGGTATCGGATCTGCTTTATGATGAAATGAAACAGCAGAATTCCTCCATCAATTCCATCAGCAGATATTTCTCTTCTATTGATATCTCAAATGTTGAGGACCAGATCAGAAAGATCATATCTTCTAAGGATCTTTATCTCGATGATCTTTCAATGACAAATCTTCTGCTTCATCTTGCGATCACGGCAGAGCGCTGCAAACAAATGTCCAATCACACTTCTGTTTCTGCAGATCTTTCGGATAAGATTCATGCAGATTGCGCTAAAATCGCAAACGAAATCGCACAGCTGATTCTTTCGGAGTACCAGATTGCTTTCTCGGAAGGCGATATTCACGATATCGCTGTGCTGATCTCGACAAGGCTGACAAAGACAGACCTGGACGATTATTCCAATTCCCTGAACGAAGAAGTCGTTTCGATCCTTTCAAAAATCGAATCAAGGCTCCATCATGCATTCGGTTTTGATATTTCTGAGAGTGATTTCAGGATCCGTTTTGGTATCCATATTTCCAATATGCTGACGAGACTGAGAAACAACAATCGTATCAGAAATATGGAAGTTGAAACAATCAAGCGCGATTTCCCGGTGATTTTTGATGTTGCGGTATTTGTTTCGGACATTATCGAAAAGGAAACCGGGCTCTCGGTCAGCGAGGATGAGATCGCCTATATTGCCTTGCACATCGGCGTACTGATCGAGGAACAGACCATCATGAGGGAAAAGGTCAATGTCATCCTTCTATATCCTCCTTATGGCCATGGCAAAGACGAAATGCTCAATAAACTGAAGAATTCATTTGAAGACAGTATCATCGTCACAAAAGTGATCTCTTCAATCGGCGAACTTTCGCCAGGTGATCAATATGATCTTCTGATTTCTTCCACTCTGATCCCTTCCAACGTCAACGTTAAACAGATCGGGGTAGGAAAGCATCTTGGAAGCAAGGATATCCTGATGGTTGCGGATGCGGTTGAAAAAGTAAAGAAGGAAAAGGAAAGATCCAAGATCTCCTCAAGACTGGATAAACTGTTTCACAAAGACCTGTTCTTCTATAATCCGGATTATTCTGATAGTGATGCCGCCATCAATTCCTTATGTGATGCTTTGGAAAAGGGCGGATATGTCAATCTCGATTTCCGGGCTTCGGTTTTTAAAAGGGAAGAGATCTGCAGCTGCGGATATGAAAAAGTCGCTATCCCGCATCCTCTTGATGTAGAATCACCGATGACGGCAATTGCAGTAAGCATTCATCCAGACGGTTTTATGTGGGGTGAATTCAAGGTTTATGTTGTTTTAATGCTGGCAGTCAATTACAGCGACAACATGTTATTCAAAGATGTCTTTGAATATACGACTTATATGCTTGCATCGAATGCAGGATTAAAGGCGATTACTCAGGCAAAAACTTACGACGAGTTTATCAGAGTGCTTTCTGAATACAATGTCAACAATTAAGGCTCACAATTCTGTGAGCCAAGTTTTTATAATGATCTGTTTTTAGTTTTATGTTCTTTTCTTTAAGGAGTAAACTTCTCCCGGATTCAGAATCATCAATCTTTCAGGGTTGTTGATATGTTTCTTTAATTCCCATGGATCGCCATTGAATTCTTTCCAGTTTTCTGCATCAACACTTCCCCAGTGCCATGGGATGATGACAGAATCCGGGTAGGTGTTGCATAAGGTTACTGCATTTTCAAAGCCGATATGCCATTTAGAATCGGAGAAATCCAGAAGGATGACATCGGGCTGTTTCATTAATAATTGGATATGCAGCAGCCTGCTGTCTCCGACTGCCCAAATCGTTCCATCCTGGGTTTCCAGATAGAATCCGCAGTAATCTCTTTTTTCGAATTCTCTGGTATGATGTTTTTCAGAGTAGTTCTGCCAATCATGATCGGCAGGCGTCAGAGTAACGGTTACATCATTGATTTCAAAGGATTCACCGATCTCATATCCGCCAGCATCAATGTCCATTCTTTCCTTAAATAATGAGGCTACATATTTTGTCGTGTGATAGGAATCAACTTTTCCTTTCAGTTTCATCTGACATTCTGTACAGAAGTGGTCGTTGTCACAGTGTGTTATCAGCATGCCATCAAGATGAGGGACATCTTCTTCTTTGATCGGCATGTCAATGAGTAGCGGCATATCAAAGCCACTCAGAATCGGATCGATCATAATAGTTGTTCCTCTTGAATTGATCAAAGCACCGGCATTTCCCAGCCAGCGGATTTGCGTATCATTGGTTTTTTCAAATGCTTCTTGGTTGAAATAGATGGTTTTTTCAGGTTTTGTCTGCATGTTACTGTCCTTTCTGTTTTGACGTTTTTCTATTGATATAAATCATACATAAGAGCGCTATGATCCCCATGCCCAGACACAGGATCAGGATCGGCTGATATGAAGAAAATACATCATATGCGTATCCGATCAGCGAAACAGCGATCGCTCCAGATGTATTGATGATAATCGTTAATGTAGAATAGGCACTTCCATAATCTCTGCTGTCATAAAGAGAAAAGCAAACATTTGACAGGCTGATCGCTCCGGCATAGCTCATTCCCAATAACAGTGATCCCACCAACATCAACAGATACTCTTTTTGAAAATTCATCAGGATAAATAGCCCTGTAAGGAAACCGATCAGCAAGACAATACATGCCTTAACTGCTCCGATCCGGTCGCTCAGTATACCGGATAAAAACTTGCCGGAAATGTTGCCGATCATTGCTGCCGAGATCATCATGGCTCCCTGTGCGCTGCTGAAACCAAGCGACTGGCCATAACCGGAAAGATGCTGACAGATAGAGCAGAGAAACTGAATGATGAACGATACAATCATCAGTGAAATAAATACAGATGAGTTTCTGGAAAATTCAATCTGTTTGAAACTGCCATCTTTTCCATCTTTCTGTTTTTCTTTCCTTTCATAAGGAAGATATCCTTCTTTCTCAGGGGAAGAAGATAAAGTTAATATTGCAGGCAGCGAGAAAAGAAAGATCAATACTGCACTCAGAATCAATGCAAATCGATATCCATAAAGGTCGATGATCTGATTCAGAATCGGAGACATCAGTGCCCCTGCAATTCCTGAGAATGCCATAACAAGGCCTGTAATTGTTCCACGGTCGGATATAAACCATCTGCTGATGATAAAGGCAACGACGTGGGTCGTGAAAAAGGATGCACAAAAGCCTCGAAGGATCGAAAAAACATAGAGGAATAAGAGATTTTTAGAATATGCCAGACCTATCGTGGAAAGGCAGGTAATGGTCACGCTTAGCAGCAATACTTTCTGAAGCGGCTTTTCCTGAACGGTTTTTACGGTAAGAGCCGAGGCAAAACCCAAAAAAAGGCTCGTAAGCGTTGATGCAAGAGAGATCGTTCCTCTTCCGCTATGCAGAGCTGAAGAAAGTGGTGTAAAGAAAACGCCAAAGACATTGATGATCAGCCCTAACGAAGATGCTGCCAGCCCGGCACAGGATACGATAACCTGTATGCGTTTTTTGCGATCGATGTTTTTCATTACGATTATATTGTAGGATGATTATTCTCTTATCTATAGAAAGAGATTTGCACCGCCAGGTGAAAAAGGGCGGATATGATAACATGAAAAGTTTTGATAAGGTGAATATGTAAAGGAGACCTTTGCGTATGTATGATGTAAGATATCAGTCGTTCTATTCGGGGAATAACCGCAGGGAAATGCATAGGACGTTCTGCAGACTTATCGAGATGCTGAGAAGCGATGATTTTGCCGATCTGGACGATGTCATAACGAATGATTGTAAAGCAGACATTTCCATGCTTGAACATTTAAAGGGGATAGAAGAGATCAGAGAAAAAATCAGCTGGCCGGGTCCTTACTGCAATGTCTCAAAGATCACGATCTGGAATTTTGTTGCCAGAAGTCATGAAGAAAGAGGGCAGATGTTTGCCTATGTACAATGCACAAGAGCGATCGAGACAGATGATGAGATCTATCCGTTTCTGTTTGGGGGACAGTTTGTCAATTCTTTTGTCAAGGAAGATGGCAAATGGAAGATCGATCACATTCGTTTTGATCTTGTTTATGAAGAGGGAAACGATCTGTTTGTCAAAGATAAGTGGACAACGATCAACTATGGTCTTTATGCCGGACATGAACCGATGATCAATGCGGAACTGGATTCTCCCTGGCGCGTAATCCCGGAAGACGATGAGCCGCAATGTGATGAAGAAGAAATCTTTGAACTGATGTATAAATACGCTTTTGTATTTGACAATGCAGATTTTGAATTCATGCATACATTCGTGACCGATGATTTCTGGATCAACGGTTCAGGACAGGATTTACCTTATCCTGATGACCCACCAAAAAGCGGAGATTTTCCAGGATTAAGAGCCGTCAATGATTTCCTTAAATCAAAACATAAAAACGAAGCAAAGATGATTCACTCCTGTCGTATGGACAGGATCGAATATGAGGATGAAAATACCGTTCACGCCTATATGCCAAGAGCTGAGGAGTATCGTCTGAAAAATCATCAGCCGGATAAAGAATCCATTCATTCCATGGTGACAACGGCGATGCATCACATTCATGCCAAGAAGATCGACGGTCATTGGAGAATGTACAAGTACCGCATCACACCGGAACTCAGATTTGATCCGATGGAAGATGATCAGATCCGATATGATGAATACATACTGAGAGGGGAAAGATCATGAGTGATATCAGAAACAGATTTGAATCATATCTTCAAAGATTTGCGGATGGAAAGATCGTAGATCTTCCTGCAGATGACTTCAATGTCAGAGACGTGACTGTGACAAACCTGATCAATGTAAATAGCGAATGCTTATTTGCCGTTGTTCACTTTCTGTTTGGTTATGATGATGGAAGTGAAATGTTTACTTCAAATCTGGGTTACAGGTTCGCCTATCAGGATGATGAACATGTTTCTTTTGACCTGGATTATCTTTCCGGAAACACTTATCTGTTTAAGGATTTCAAGGTAAAGAAGGAAAAGAAAATAGATAATATGCCTCTTTATTCTTTTGTGCCCGAAAACAATCGTGATCTGATCTATCTGTTTGCCTGGGCTTTAGATACGGGCGATAAAAAACTGCTTGAAAATTGCTGCAAAGAAGATGTAAACATCTACCGGGCAGGTGTCAATGGCGATCACTATGAGATGAACGGCTTGAAGGATGCAGATATTTTTATGAAGAAGGACAAGGAATACTATTTCCAGAATCAGTATTCTTTGGTGATCGAAAGAGAAGACGAAAACGAAGTTCTTGCTTATCATCTCTATCCTGCCAATACAGGAAATAAGCATCTAGGTTCCAATACGCGATATGTACAGTTTTTTAATGAAGATGTCACTTTTATGATAGACCAGATGAAAATTCAAAATGTAATATTCAAGCGAAAAGAAAGACCGATCGTTAAAAGAAACAGGATCATCAGCCTGTAGAAAAGAGGTTAATATGAAGTATACAAAACTGGGAAACAGTGATCTGAATGTATCAAGGATCTGCCTTGGATGCATGGGATTTGGAGATGCCACAAACGGGCAACACAGCTGGACGCTGGACGAGGAACATTCTAGAGAGATCATTAAATATGCCCTGGATAACGGAATCAATTTTTTTGATACAGCGATCGCCTATCAGTCCGGAACCAGCGAGCAGTATCTAGGCAGGGCATTAAAAGATTTCGCGAATAGGGAAGACGTCGTAGTTGCGACCAAGTTTTTGCCAAGGACTCCCGATGAAATTGAAGAGGGCATAACCGGCAAGGAACATATTGAAAGGATGTTGAACAAGTCGCTGGAGAATCTGGGGATGGACTATGTTGATCTGTATATATATCATATGTGGGACTGGAACACACCGATCTATGATATCCTCGAAGGACTGGATAGAATGGTGAAAGCGGGAAAGACCAGATATATCGGAATCTCTAACTGTTTTGCCTGGCAGCTTGCTGAAGCAAATGCATTGGCAGAGAAATATGGCTTTGCGAAGTTTGTATCATTACAGGGCCACTACAACCTGATCTTCCGGGAAGAAGAAAGAGAAATGGCCCCATACTGTTATGAGCACAATATTGCCTTGACACCATACAGCTCCTTGGCTTCCGGAAGACTGTCAAAAAGACCGGGAGAGACCAGTAACCGTCTGGAGAAAGATGCATATGCAAAGTTCAAATACGACGCAACAAAAGATCAGGATGAAATCATTATCAACAGGGTTGCGGAGCTTGCCGATCAGCATGGCGTTTCAATGACGGAGATTTCTCTTGCCTGGCTTTTAACAAAGGTAACTTCTCCAGTTGTCGGTGCAACCAAAGTCCATCATATCGACGGAGCAGTCAAGGCAGTCGATCTGGAATTAAGCGAAGAAGAGATCAGTTATCTTGAAGAACCATATTATCCTCATCCTCTGGCTGGTGTCATGGCACAGAACAAACCAGCTAATGCCAATGAAAAACATGTTTGGTCAACCGGATCACAGAAGATATAGATTTTTAAAACTGGTAATTATTAAATGGCTTGTTTCCGTATTTTTTTTACGATAAGAAGATACGTGATATCTTCGTGCTCTGTTTTTAAACTTCAAAAATAAATTCTTAAAGATATGACTAATGTCTGCAAACATTGTTTATGTTGAAAATTTCGTGTAAGCAAATATTTGCAGAGAGAGCACATTTTACGAAAGGCTAGAATCATTGCTTTTTAATACTTTGGAATTTATGTATATAATACTTTGGAATTCTGATATACTAAACTTAGGAATTCAGGAGATTATTGTATGATTAAACGAGAAGCAGAAGAAGCAGTTTTGAGAATGGCAGAGCAGTTTCCAGCTGTGGCGATCACAGGACCAAGACAATCGGGAAAGTCAACACTGGCAAAACAACTGTTCCCGGAAAAAAGATATGTCTCTTTTGATGATAAGAACCTCAGAGAATTGGCAAAGGCAAATCCAGTGGATTTTTTATTGGCGTTCCCGGATGGTGCTGTAATCGATGAGGCGCAGAAGGTTCCGGAAATCTTTGATGCGATTAAATATCACATCGACAAAGATAACATGAAACCCGGTTCTTTTATCCTGACCGGATCAAGTCAGTTTCGCCTGAAGAAAAATATCAAGGAATCTTTATCGGGAAGGATCGGTCAGGTTGAACTGTTGCCTTTGACGATATCCGAACTGAAAGAAAACGGACTTCTGAAAAAAGATGCTTATGATCAGGCGCTAAGCGGTTTCTATACCCCGTTTTATGATACAGATAAGCATTATTATCCGGAAGACTGGTTTGAAAACTATATCGATACCTATTTGGAGATGGATATCTCTGAACAGATCAACACAAGCAATCTTTCTGTCTTCAGAAAGTTTATCCGTATTTGTGCCTTATACAGTGGTCAGATGCTGAACATGGAATCGATTGCCAAAGCTGTAGAAATATCTGCAGTAACGATCAAGTCCTGGATCTCGATCCTGCAGTCATCTTATATTATTCATCTGCTGGAACCGGATACCAACTCACTGGGTAAGAACCTAGTGAAGACTCCGAAGCTGTATTTTATTGACAGCGGTCTGTTATGTTATTTGCTTCGGATCGAAAACAAAGAAGAACTTATTTTAAGCAGACACAAAGGAGCGATCATAGAAACGATGGCGGTATCTGAATTATTGAAAAACCGGACGAACAAGGGGCGGAAAGGAAATCTGACATACTATAGAGATGTCAACGGCTTTGAAGTAGACATCATCGCCGACTGGAAGAAAACTTACGCTGTTGAAGTAAAAAGCGATTCTGACAGTGAAAGCAAGCTTTCTAAAAATGTCAGAAAGTATATAGAACAGAGAGGAAACGATACAGATGGTGCCGTCTTTTATCTGGGGAACGAATCAATGAGGATCAGCAATACCGATTTCGTTTCCTGGAAAGACTGGTCAGATTACAAGAAACAATAAGATCATTATTGGCTTTCCCTATAGAGAAAGTGATTATATCTGTCACTAAAATTTAAGTATACTCATGCTTTAATGTGGGCAATTGCCCGTTTTTCAGGAAATATAATCAAAGCACAGGTGGTGTTCTTTTATTTTGAATGAAATAAAACAAGGATTTAATACTTAGCTCCTTCTTCAACTGATTTTCATCAGTCCAAGAATTTGTTAGCACCCATCTCTACAAAAATGTAGGGAACACTCTTCTGCCATTTCTTATTGTTTTCCTTGGCTAAGTTTAAATAACTTTAGGCTGTTTGCATTGAATTTCATCATCAAAAAATACGAGGTCAATGCCTTATTAAAATCTATTACTGATTTCTTTGTAATAATCGCATCTGTTCAATTTGCCAATCCAGCATTCCGGTAAGTGTTCGGTGATATACCGGTTCTGTTTCTGAACAGTCTTGAAAAGTATGCTTCATTTTCTATTCCTACAGATTGAGCTATTTCCTTGACATTCAGCGACGTATTATCCAGCATTCTCTTGGCATGTTCCAGACGCAGATTGATAATGTATTCATTTGGTGGAAACCCGGTAAGTTTTTTGAATTCCCTGGATAAATGAAACTTGCTGATTCCGCAGATATCTGATAGATCATCGAGACTGATCTGTTCTTGATAGTGACGATTGATATAAGCGATCAGTGTTTTGATAGTGTGGTTGTTTTGTAATCCTTCTTCGTTTTGCTTTTGCTGATGCATGATCAGATTCGTCATCAGCGTTTCCATATGATGAGATATCATCATACTGCGAAGAGGTGAAGGAAGTGAATATGAATCAAGCAGTTTTTCCAAGTCTTTCATAAATGAGTCGCTTCCTTTGATAACGGGGCTGTTTCTTTTGATGAATTCCTGATAGTATAACAAAACCCCATGCCCATTCAAATGAAGATCCATGTGTTCCCAGAATTCTCCTTGCGTCGCATACAGATGCCGATTATGGCAATCAATCCAAAAAATATCTGTTGGATGAAGTTCGTAATTCTGCCCCTGATATTCCAGCTTTCCATTTCCAGAAACGGTATAGACAATCAGATACGTGTCACTATTTTCACGGTCAGTAAAATAATCAAAGCCGGAATACATGGATGAGAAAGACTGTAAATACATATATTCTTTCCATTGATCATCAGGTTGAGGAATGATATTTAATACATCGACATAACCGCTAAGTTGAAAGTCGGCTGCTGATTCAGATGAGAACTTTTCAACTTCGCTTGTATCAAATTCACTAATCTGTTTGATCGGCAAACCTTTTTTTCCCTTTCCCAATTCATAATGATACATATGATATTTTTCTAACATCCTATTACCTCCGCAAGATAATGCAATTTATTCAGCAATTCAGTGCATTCTCTGTCTTTTAATACATCTTTATAATGTAATTGTACAAGAATATGCAAGCAATATAATGCAAAAAGGAGAGAAATTATGAGAATTTATGATCTTAAGACAAATCACACACATGAAATGCTTGGTCTTGATGAGAATCCGTATTTTTCCTGGAAACTCAGAAGTGAAAAGGAGAACACGAAACAGGCGTCATATCGGATCGTTGTTTCTGATAAGGGTGAGATTGTTTGGGATAGCGGTGTAATTGCATCGGCGCAGACAATATTTATTCCATATCAGGGAAAGAAGCTGAAATCATGTACCAGGTATGATGTCACAGTAAGCGTATCCGATAATCACGAAGATAAAGACGAGATTTCGTCTTACTTTGAAACCGCCTTCCTCGACCAGAAAGAAATGAAGGCTCTTTGGGTTGAGGCTGATGAGAAAATCAAAAAGAGAAAGAAGGGTTTTGGCAATCAGCCTGCTCCGACGTTATTCAGGAGAACCTTTAATGTTGAACAGAAAGTTTTCAGTGCCAGACTGTATGCAACCTGTCTGGGTATTTATGAAGCCAGTCTCAACGGGAAAAGAGTTGATGACAGATCTTTTGCACCGGAATATACATCTTATGATCATTTTATTAACTATCAGGTATACGATGTAACCGATTTGATCAGAGAGGGTGAAAACGTTTTGGGAATGTATGTGGCAGACGGGTGGTATTTCTGTCCGATTACAACAATGAACAAGAAGACCGCAAAGATGCCTCATGCCGTATTCTATCAGCTGGAAATCATTCTGGAAGATGGTACGAAACAGATTGTCTGTTCAGACGGATCGGAAAAGACCGGAAAAGGAGCGGTTCTTTACGCGGATCTGTTTGCCGGAGAAGCGTATGATGCAAACAAAGAAATTCCGGGTTGGAATGCACCGGATTTTGATGACAGCCAGTGGAAACAGGTAAAAGTTTCTGATATCCAGTCACATGTGTTGAAAGCACAGCTGCAGGAGCCGGTCAGAGCCGTCAAAGAAGTAAAAGCTCAAAAGACATATATCTCACCAAAAGGTGAAAGGATCATAGACTTCGGACAGAATCTTGCTGGACATGTACGTTTCAATATAAATGTTCCGGCAAGTACCAAGGTAACTCTGGATCATTTTGAAATTCCGGATAAAGATGGCAACTATTTTAACAACATTTTAGGTACTAAAGGGATCGGTGGAGGATGCGACCAAAAAGTCGAATACATCTCTAATGGAACCCCATCCATGTATGAAGCAAAGTTTTCTTTCCATGGATTCCGCTATGTCAGGATCAGTGGACTTGGCCAAGTAAACCTTGATGACTTTACTGCCGTTGCCATATCTACGGATAAAAAATCTACAGGAACATTTGAATGTAGCGATGAGAGACTGAATCGTCTCTATGAAAACACTTTGTGGTCTCAGCGTTCCAATATGCTGTCGATTCCAACAGACTGTCCTCAAAGAGAAAAAGCAGGTTGGACCGGTGATATCGGTATCTATGCTGCGACTTCCTTACAGAATGAGGATACGACAGGCCTTTTAACGGGATGGTTGCGCAGCGTAGCTGCAGATCAAAGTAAAAAAGGAGCAGTCCCTATGGTTGTTCCCAATAATGTCAGCTATAAAAACCTCGACTTCCTGCTTAGTGCTATGGGTGGTTTTAAAGGAGAAGCCGGCGTGGCCGGATGGGGTGATGCCTGTATTCTGGTACCGCTGGCAATGTATGAACAGACGGGAAACACAATCGTTTTGGAACAGATGTATGAAGCGATGAAGAAATGGTGTGATTTCATCATTTCTACAGCAAAGAAGTATCGCGGAAATAAAAAGATTGCCAAAGAAATCGATCAGTATCTCTGGAATACCGGGTTTCATTACGGAGAATGGCTGATTCCAAGCAAGACAAAAAACGGATTGACAGATACAAAAAGTATGACCGAAAGCATGAATGATGGAAAGAAGTACATTCCGGAAACCTATGCCTATCTGGCAATGAGCAATCTTGCTAAGATCGCAAATATACTTGGTAAGAAAACAGACAAAGATTACTATGAATCAATGGCAGAAAAGATGAAAGACGCTTTTGCGAAAGGAGTCATTTCTGAAGATGGAAATATGCCGGTAGAAGCAATGGGAGCCTATATCATCCCGCTGCACTATGGATTGATTCCTGAAAAGCTAAAAAAGAAGTTTATGAATACGATAATAAGGAAAATAGAAGAAAACAACGGCTGTCTCGATACGGGATTTTTGGGAACACCGGTGATTCTTGATACACTTTGTGAAAACGGACACGCAGGTAAAGCGTATGATCTTCTGTTTCAGACAAAATGTCCGTCCTGGTTATATGAAGTTGAACATGGAGCGACAACAATCTGGGAAAGCTGGATTACAACGAATGAAGATGGATCGCCAATGGTAGTGAGCTTGAATCACTATGCATTTGGATGCGTTGATGACTGGATGTTCAGAAATATCGGAGGAATTAAAGCCCTGGAAGCGGGTTATCGTTCCTTTAAGATTGAGCCGATTATGGATTCAAGGGTTACTCTCGCAAGAAGAACGTTCGATTCTGAATATGGAAAGATATCTTGTGAATGGAAGATAAACGGGGAAACTTTCCAAATGAAAGTTGAGATTCCTCCATGCACAACAGCAAAAATCGTTCTGCCAAACGGAACAGAATTTGAAAGAGGATCCGGCAATTACAGTTTTGAATGTAAGACCCAAAGGAACTGAAAAAGCGATAGTTGTGGTTCAGATATTCATATTTGTTGATCCCACTAGCTTTTTCAGATCATTCTTGACTGATTGTCTGTTGAAAAAACACCTTATGCAATTATAGAATTCAAAACAAGAAGTAAAACACCTCATATGGTCCAAAATTTTATTTTTGAGGGATTTTCCACTCATAAATGCGAATACAGACCCTATTGAGGTGTTTTTCAATTCCTCATTAGGGTGTAGGCTATCGGTATTATATTTTATAAATCCGCTTTTGCACAGCGGGGGCGGAAAACCCTTATTTTACTTTGTAATAGTCCCTATATCTGAGTAATCTGGGATTTGAAAATCCCAGATTGAGTAAGATATCGATCTTTTCCAGTTTGTCTCTTGGCGGATTCATCATGAAGGAGAACAGATTGATATAGCCTTTAATTGAAATCCGGTTGAAGGAATTATGCGCATAGAAGAACTTCTTGATCAGATTGTGGATCTGGTTGACTCTGTTTAAAGGATTCTGCTTATCAGGAAGAGACTTCAGCCATTTGGAATCATAAACGGTTTCCGTTAGGTTCAATTCCTTCATCAGCTTTTTATGAGAGTTTTCGGAATCATGAATCAGGCGGGAACCCTCCCTGATGTGATCCTTGAATGCTTCATAGGTCTTCTTCTGGCTTGGCTTGCCATAGCCTTCCAAGACACAATAGACATGTTTTGAGTCACATGCCACCCCGATGCAGATCTGATTTAACGATAAGCCTCTTGGTAATTTCCCGTCATCTCTAAAAATCAGATCGGAGGTTCTTACCGCATAGAAGGTCTCATCCGGTGTGATATCCCCTTCAAGGATGATGTCAGCCTGATAGTCTTCCAGGATCAGAAAGAGCTTTTCAAGCCAGTATCTGGTGGTGGTGAAGGAATTCCGGTTGTTCCGGGAATCGGCAGTCAAGGATACATAGGCAAACAGATTGTACAGAAAGTCGATCCATTCGCTGATCGGGATCTTATGGGAATCATAGATCGTACCGGTCAGAGAAGTGAAGCGTTTGTGACAATCCTTGCAGAAATACTGCTGTATCCCGGATTTCTTATCGATGCCGTTTCTGATGAAATGATCGGAGTTGCATTTGGGACAGCACTTCGGGATGTGATCGTTGATGATCTCGGCTTCTCTGGCTTTGGAAAGTTTCTCATGACGCTGCTCATAATGTTTCTTATGGTGCATCATGATGAAAGACTGGGAAGCACTGATGTCTTCCTCATCCAAATCATCCCATGGCGTAGCCTTGCGGGACTGATTGCGATAGTATTTTGTTTTCATAGGTGGTGGCCTCTTTAAGCTTAGAGGGACCTTTGTGAAAAGGCCACCACGCGCAATGACACAAAGATCCGTCTAAGCTTCATTACTGATGTGATTATCTATAATACGATAACCACTATCATTATAAAGCCTAAAGAAGATCATTATCACCCCTGGTGTGCAAAAGCAGATTTTATATTTTATTAAAGGATAAGCACTTTCACTAAAACAGTTTAATAAAACGGAGTTATTACTGAATATAGGTATTCTATCTATTACAATAGTAGTAGAAAGTAACAATAAAAATAACGGAGTAAGACAATGAAAAAACGAACAATAGGTAACACTGAAGTCTCGGCGATCGGTATGGGTTGCATGGGTTTCTCACATGCGGAAGGTGCACAGACCGATATCGATGTTGCGGCTGATGTGATCAGAGAAGCTGTAGATCTTGGTTATACTTTCTTTAATACCGGCTGGAACTATGGCAATGTCATTGATCCCCATCACAATGAAAAGATCTTAGGCAAAGCCTTCAAAGGAATCAGAGATAAAGTAGTCATATCTTCTAAGTGCGGTGTTGACTTTGATTATGAAAAGAATCCCGATCGTCCTCCGCTCATCTATGATTTTAGCCGAAATAAAGTCAGACAATGTGTGGAAGAATCCTTAGGCAGATTGAATACCGATTATATTGACTTTTATCTGCAAGCCAGGATCGATCCCAAGATAAGTCCCGAAGAAGCGGCTGAAACAATGGCGGAATTGATAAAAGAAGGAAAGGTCTTACATTGGGGTGTATCGGAAGCGGATGAAGACTATTTAAGAAGAGCTAATGCGGTATGTCCGATTTCTGTAGTAGAAAACAACTACAATATCATCAACCGCAAACATGAATCTCTGATCCCGTTCTTGGAAGAAAACAAGATCGGCTGGGTTGCCCATGGGCCGTTATTCAAAGGCTTACTTACCGGAACTTTCAATAAAGGCGCGGAATTCGCAGCTGATGACTGGCGCAGTCACAGCATCAATGATGACAATCTTGATAAATATGCACCATTATTAAATTATCTTCATGAATTAGGTGAAGAGAAAAATGCCACACCGGTACAGTTGTCTCTGGCATGGATCCTCAACCGCAAGCCATATATCGTACCGATTCCGGGTATGAAGAAAAAGGAAAGACTTACGGAAAACATGAAAGCAGCCGATATCATCTTTTCTAAAGAAGAGATGGATAAGATTGATGAACTGGTGATAGGGAATAAAGAAGAAAGGAATTTGGAATCATGAAAAAACAGACAGCAGGAAGAGACAGACTTGGCAATATCGCACCTAAATTTGCGGAACTGAATGACGATGTACTTTTTGGCGAAGTTTGGTCAAGAGAAGAAGAACTATCACCAAGAGATAGGTCGCTGATCACGATCGCGGCTTTATTTTCAGCAGGACTGTATCCGCAGTTAAAATCTCATCTGATCATGGGAAAAGAACACGGTTTAAAGAAGGGAGAGGTCGTTGAAGCAATCACCCAGCTTGCCTTCTATTGCGGATGGCCGAAAGCCTGGTCGACGTTCCCGATGATCGAAGAAGTTTACGGGCAGGAAGAGTAAGATGCGTCTGTTTCAGAAAGTGGAAGAAGCATCATATAATTTCAACGATGCCAGAAAGACCATTGGTGAATATCTTCTGGAAAGAAAGGAATCGATCGAAGATCTTTCCATGGAACAGATTGCCAATGAAACCTTTACTTCCAAAGCAACCTTAAGCAGATTTGCCAAAGGCTTAGGTTATGAAGGATGGATCGATTTTTCCAAAGAGTTTGTCAAAGAGGCAAAGTACATTCGTGATCACTTCTCTGATATTGATCCCAATATTCCTTTTGAAGAAAACGACAGAATTTCCGACATCGTATCCAAATTGGTGACTTTGCAAAGTGAAAGTCTGAAAGATACCGCATCGTTATTAAGAGAAAAAGATGTTTCAATTGCCGGAAACAACATCTTAAAGTCTGATAGAGTTGTGATTTTCGGTATGTCTCCCAATACGATCATTGCCGATCTGTTCAAAAGAAAAATGGAAACGATCGGTTATCTGGTTATCGTCGCGGAGTCCGATGAGGGAGGCATGATCGCCAGAGCATTAAATGAAAACGATTGTGCGATCGTTGTATCTTATTCGGGAAACAATCCCGATCGTATCCCGATGCGTTATCTGAACGCTTTAAAAGAAAGGAATGTCAGAATGATCGGTATCACCTGTGATGGCGATAATTATCTCAGAAGTCAGATCAGATGCTGCCTGAGCATCTCTTCAAGAGAAAGACTTTATTCCAAAATCGGATCTTTTGCGACCGAGGAGTCTCTGAATCTGATTTTTAATGTGCTGTTTGCCTATTGTTTCTCTCAGAATTATGATGAAAATTTTACTAAGAAGATCGGTGATTCAAAGATCCTGGAAAACAGAAGACAGGCCAGTCTCAATTCAATGAAAGAAGGCGCTGAATAAGCGCTTTTGTTTCGCGCTGTTTCACGCGGAATAAGAAAAAACAGGATATTTGTAAAACGCTGTTTCAAGATGATGAAAGCGCTTGAAAAGCCATTGTTTATGCCTTTTGAAACAGGATATATTGATCTTGCAAGAAATAGTCAGCAGGGAAACTCAGCTGAGGAAAGGAAAGAAATATGGCTAAGAAATACGAAGCGCTTGCGAAAGATATTGTAAAACTGGTTGGCGGAAACGAAAACATTGTTTCTATGCATCATTGCCAGACCAGGATCCGTTTCAAACTGAAAGATGATAATAAAGCCGATACACAAGCAATCACCGACCTGGATGGTGTATCACAGGTCCTTAATAAAGGTGGCATGTATCAGGTTGTCGTAGGCATGCAGGTAGCAGAGATCTACGAAGAAGTCGAAAAGCTTGTCGATCTCAAAGAGGATGGCAAAAGCGAAGAAGGCAAAGAAAAGCAGAAAGCTTTCGATGTCGTTTCCGATTTTGTTTCCAGCATTTTCTCTCCGATCGTTCCGGCTTTAGCCGGTGCGGGCATGGTAAAGGCGTTGCTTGCACTGCTTACTGCATTTAATCTCGTTGATAAATCTTCACAGACTTATATCCTGATCAATATGATCGGTGATGCGACGTTCGCTTTCATGCCCATACTGTTAGGCTATACAACGGCTCAGAAACTGAAATGTAATCCGATTCTGGCGGCCGTAACAGCCGGCATCATGTGTCATGCGACCTGGACAGGTCTGGTTTCGGCAGGAGAGCCCGTAAAGTTCCTCGGTCTGATTCCGCTTTATCTGGTCAGATATACCGGTTCCGTCATTCCGATCGTCTTGGTTATTCTGGTGCAGGCGCCGGTTGAAAAGTGGCTCAATAAAGTGATTCCGGCATCTGTCAGACTGGTATTTGTTCCGATGATCACTTTCATCGTCATGGGCATTCTTGCCTTATCGGTATTAGGCCCGTTAGGTGATTATGTCGGCAAGATCTTTACAGCGATCTTCACCTGGCTTTCCGGAAATGTCGGCTGGCTGGAAACAGGACTGATGGGTGGTTTATATTCAACACTTGTCATCTTCGGTCTGCATCATGGTTTGGCTCCTTTGGGAACGATGCAGATGGCGCAGATGGGATACGATGGTATCTTTGGACCTGGTGTCTTGTGTGCCAATATCGGTCAGGGTACGGCTTCTTTGATCACCGGTCTTCTTTCCAAGGATTCCAAGACCAGACAGATCGGTACTTCGGCAGGTATCACAGGCTTAATGGGAACGACTGAACCGGCTTTATACGGTATCAATGTTCCTAAAAAATATCCTTTGATCGCCGGTGCGATCGGTGCGGCATGCGGTGGCTTATTCGCGGGTCTCACTCATACACACAGATATGCGACAGGTTCTTCGGGATTACCGGCTGTCGTCATGTATATCGGTGAAGGCACTCTTAAATATTTCTACAACATCTGCATCGCGTTGCTGATCACGATCGTCATCACCGCAATTCTGACTGTCATCTTCTTTAGAAAGTATGAAAAAGAAGATAAAAACGAAGAAGTTGTCGAAGTAAAGGGCGAAGAATTTGAAATGCCGGTTAAAGGCGAAGTACTTCCGATGAGTGCTTCCAAGGATGAAGCTTTCTCTTCTGAGGCAATGGGCAAAGGCGCTGTGGTTGAACCAAGCGAAGGCGTTGTAAGAGCTCCGTTTGATGGCGAAGTACTGGTTGCTTTCCCGACAGGTCACGCAATCGGCCTGAAGTCTAATAATGGTACAGAACTTCTGATCCACATCGGTATCGATACGGTTGAAATGAATGGTGATGGTTTTGAATTAAAAGTCAGACAGGGTGACAAGATCAGAAAGGGTCAGGAACTGGTGAAATTTGATCACAAAAAGATCGAAGCAGCCGGGCATCCGACACAGACTATGATCGTAGTTACAAATACTGCATCATACGAAAGTGTTGAACTGAAAGATAACAAAATAACTGTTAAATAAGAATTGTATGCAGGGATGCTTCGTGCATCCCTTTAAAAAATATAGAGGTAAGACAATGAGTTTTCCAAAACAGTTCATGTGGGGCGGTGCAACTGCTGCCAATCAGTATGAAGGCGGCTGGAACGAGGGCGGAAGAGGTCCTTCGATGTTCGACGTCACAACAGCCGGAGATACGAAGAATCCAAGACTTGTGACATATATCAACGCTGACGGAAGTCATGGGACGATGAGACAGGGCGGGGATCTGCCTGAAGGTGCTCACTATGCCGTACTGGATGAATACTATTATCCAAATCATGTCGCTGCCGATGGGTATCACAGATACAAAGAAGATATTGCCCTATTTGCGGAAATGGGATTTCAGATCTATCGCATGTCGATCTCCTGGTCCAGGATCTATCCCAGAGGCGATGAAGAGAAACCAAATGAAGAAGGTCTGGCTTTCTATCGAGGTGTATTTGAAGAGTTACATAAATACAACATTGAACCGTTAGTAACCATCTGGCATTTTGATACGCCGTTATATATTGAAGAACATTTAGGCGGCTGGCTTAACAGAAATACGGCAGATCTCTTTGTAAAATACGCAAAGACATTATTTGAAGAATATAAAGACTTGGTTAAATATTGGATCACTTTCAATGAGATCAACAATACCGTACAGTTCATGAAGATCGGCGGCCGTACACCGGAAGACCAGGATTTTGAGAACGCCTATCAGAAATTGCACTACCAGATGTTGGCAAGCGCCAGAGCGGTTAAGATCGGTCATGAGATCAATCCGGAAAACAAGATCGGCTGTATGATCAACGGTTCCACCAATCTGCCGTTTACCTGCGATGCAAAAGATGTCATTTACTGTAATCAGCTATGGCAAAAGAACATCTTCTATTGTGCCGATGTGCAATGTCGTGGAGAATATGCGCCATTTTCCAAGAGATTATGGAAGGAACATAATTGTCATCTGGATATCACAGATGAAGATCTTCAGATTCTAAAAGAAGGAACAGTTGACCTGTTTACCTTCTCTTACTACCACACGAACTGTGTCACGACACACGAGACTTCCGAAAAAGATAAGGTTCCCGGAAATTATCAGGTCGGTGTCAGAAGCCCGTATGTGACTTATTCCGCCTGGGGCTGGTCCTTGGATCCGGATGGTCTGCAATACTTTATGGAAGTACTTTATGATCGGGAAAGAAAACCGATGATGATCGTTGAAAACGGTATGGGCGCAATCGATGAATTAGTCGATGAAACTGTCCATGATGATTACCACATCGATTATCACAGAACCCATATCAGAGCGATGGAAAAAGCAATGGAAAACGGTGTCGAGTGTCTGGCCTATACGAGCTGGGGTTGCGTTGATGTGATCGCATCTTCCACCGGTCAGATGTCAAAGAGATACGGACAGATCTATGTCGATGTCGATGAAAACGGAAACGGCACATTCAATCGTTATAAAAAAGATTCTTTCTATTGGTATAAAAAGGTCATCGCAAGCAATGGCAAGGACCTGGATTAAGCATTCTTTGGCTTGCCTGTTTTGTCTGGCAATGATTGCAGGCTGTTCATCAAAGACAAACGAAGCGTTCACAAAAGAGCAGACAGAGACAGCAATAAAAGATGATGCGGAAGAAAAGATTGTGTATAAAATCAGAATCAGCTTTGATGATCAGGAAATGATCGCGGAGTTTGAAGATAACATTACAAGCAGGGCTCTGATCGATCAGATGCCGTTTACGATCTCAATGATGAATCTGTATGGAAGAGAAATGTGCTATCGGTTCGGAAGAGATAGTCTTCCGATCGAAGGTGCGAATGATTCGACTTATAGTGTCGGTGATATCAGCATCTGGCCACCTGCAGGAAGCCTTGTGATTCTATACAAGCAGAACGGTGAAATATTTGAACAGCAGTATCTCGGTCATACTGACGATGATCTTTCCATATTCGAAGGTTTACCTGATGCAGATATGACTTTTGAACTGATAGAATGAATTTTATTTTTGTTGAAATATTATATGCAGGTAGTGAAATCTATCTGCTTTTTATACTTCACACGGATGGATCCTACTGATGTTTTTGGCACCTCATTAGAGTTCGAAAACACATCGATAGAGTTCGTATTTCGTTTTGAGGTAAAAACACATCACAGGGTGTAGGCCACTGTCATTAACTTAAGGACCAGATAAGTTCGATAAATACAGGAAGACATGAGTAAAATCGTGTCTTTTTTGTATTTTGATGTTTTTCTCAAGAATAATCTGAAAAGAGCTTGACAAAAATTTCAAAATCTGGCGCTCCGTTTCACTCCGCGCTTTCCGTTAGGAAAGTGAAAGGAGTTGAATTGAATGAAGAAGAAATACATTTGTCTGAGCAGATTTAAACTGTTTCTGCTTATGAAAGCGCTGCTTTGGAGGAAGACTTATGAGTAAGAAGTCCTATTCCGACAAAGTAATGACTGTATTGGACCACAAGCTGGAGAAACTCGAAAGGGACAAATATGAACTGGGGTTACTTACGGATGATCGTTTCTTTAAAAGGTCTTCCAGGAAGCTTGATTTTAAACAGGATATGAAGATACTGATGTCGATCGGATCCTCTTCCATGAAAAAGGAACTGTACAGATATTTTAACTTTGACTCAGATACGGTTTCGTTACCTGGCTTTTCTTATTCAAGAGCCAAGATCGGTGAGAAAGCCTTCAAGGCGATCGTGGATATGATGAACAGGGTCTATCCGATGAATGAAACATATAAAGGATACAGCCTTATCGCAGTTGACGGCAGTGAACTGCCTGTCTGCAATGATCCAAAAGACAACGATTCCCATTGCGCAGATGCGAGTATTGATGGTCATAGTTCCTTACATATCAACGCTTTGTATGATGTATTGAACCACCGTTATCTGGACTGCATCATCCAGCCTTTAAAAAAGAAGCACGAAATAAACGCGATGATTTCTATGGTTGATGACTATAAAGGAGATAAAGCCATCTTTATGGGTGATCGTTTCTATGGAACCTTCAACGGCATTGAACACCTGAGACATACCGGCCATAATTTCCTGGTCAGAATAAAAGATCTTGAATCAAGAAACTTTATCTTCAAAAACGTCAAGGCGATACCTTCAGGCTCAGAATTTGATATGGATATCCATATTACATTAACTGATTTACGAAGCAGGAAGTACAAATCCTTACCGGATATATATAAGGTGTTGTCCGATAACAGCACTTTCGATTATCTGGATAAGGAAAACCGTTTCTATGAAGCCGACTACAGAATCGTAAGGTTTCTTATCAACGGTGAAGAAAAATATGAAACAATCATCACCAACCTTGACAGAGAATTGTTTCCCTCAAAGACGATCAAAGAACTTTACAGGCTGCGCTGGCAGATCGAGATATCCTACAGACACCTGAAGTATTCGGTGGGTTTAAATGCCTTACACAGTAAAAGAAGAGACTTCATCAGACAGGAGATCTTATCGAGAATGGTGATGTTCAATATTTCCATGATCATCACAGATTATGTTCAGAAAACAAAGATCGATAAGAAGAAAAAGAAATGGGAATACATGGTCAACATTACGATGGCTATCTTCTTTACCAAGGAATACATTATCAAAAGAAAAGGCGGTGATCCGCCTGATCTTGAAAATCTGATAGCCGGGCAGATAGAACCGATAAGGCCTGATCGCAATTTCACCCGCAACGTGAAATCACAGCCTTACGTTTCCTTTGGCTACAGATTCAGTTAATTCAATACTATTCTAACCCATTATTCAAAAGCTTACGAAAGCATAAATCTCCGATTTTCAAATGAATGATATTCTATATCAGTTTTTCGTCGTTGTCGATGACGGACCACCGAAATTCAGAATAGAAAACAATCTTCTTTCTGTGGATTTCCGATCAAAGACGATGGCTTAAGTTAATGACAGTGGGGTGTAGGCTAATAAAATGATTGTCAGATATTCAATTGCTGCTGCAAGTAAGCGTCAATCTTGTTTTTAATAAAATCAATTGACTCAACACGACTTTGTCTGGGTCGTTTTTGTTCAAGAATATACAGAGATCTTTTCGGTGTTTCGATATTTAGTCTGGCAAATTTCAGATCTTTGTTTCTGATCATACCGGGTATGCAGGTAATCGGAGCGATTGTCCAGAATCCTTCTTCATCCAGATAATCAGATATCATCGATCCGGTACCAACCCTGATCCGATACTGTCTATGAGGCCAGCTTTGTTCATGCCAGATCTCGAATTCATCATTCCAGCGCGAGAATATTTCTTTTGTCGGATCGAGATCCCGGCAAGAAACATATTTTGGCAGATTTGCGTTTGTTTTCATAAGAACAACAAGTTCCTCATCAAACAGTTTTCTAACGATAATGTTTGAGACAGGAAGAAGCAGATTCACAAACCCCAGATCAAGATCATGAGATTCCATCATTTTATAGATTTGCGGGGAATGATGTGAATGTAAATCCAGACGATAAGAAGGATGATTGGTAATGATATTTCTATACAGATCTTTTAAGGTGATTCTGTTTACCAGATCGGTTGCACCGATTGATATTTCCTGAATGACATTTGTGAATTTAACAGCCTCAAATTCTCTGTTTAAAGCTTCCCATTTTCGGGCGATGTCCAGAAAACACTTTCCGTAAGAAGTTAATTCGACTTTTCTTAATCCTTTGTTTCTGATAAACAAAGGAACACCGATTTCCTTTTCCAGCGCGGAAATTCTTTTTGAAATGCTTCCCTGAGTGGTATAGGTGTTGTTTGCGGCAGAAGAGATGGTTCCGTGATTCACAACAGCTAAGAATGCTTCAATCTGTTCTTTTTCCATAATATTCTAAAATAGAATAAATAATATATAAATTATGTTCTATTATATTTATTTTAACTTCGCTAAGATGAAGATGTAAAGAAAAAGATGTTGATTAAGGAGGAATAAAATGGCATCGAAGATCAATTATGAAGAGACTGCTGCTCAGCTGGTTGAACTGGCCGGTGGCAAGGAAAACATTAAAACCGTAGCTCATTGTGCGACTCGTTTACGTTTCACCCTGGTTGATGAAAAGAAAGCGGATATCGAAAAGATCAAAAAGGTTCCGGGTGTTCTCGGCTGTATCTATCAGACTCAGCAATTGCAGACGATTTTGGGGCAGGAGGTTCTCAGAGTTTATGAAGCCACTTTAAAGAATTACAGTTTTACCGATGCAGGTTCGGTTGATGCGACAAAGGACGAAAAAGATCCGTTGACATTCAGAAATGCCTTTGACAGAATAATCGGTTTTGTTTCCGGTGCAGTAGCTCCGCTTGTTCCGGCTTTGATCGCCGGCGGTATGTTGAAGGTATTCCTTCTGCTGATTACTTATATCTCCCCGTCATTCTCAAGTTCTTCAACATATACAATCCTTGGTTGGGTTGCGAATGCTCCGTTCTATTTCATGCCGATCTTTGTTGCATATGGTGCAGCTACAAAACTCGGTGGTACACCGATCTATGCTATGGCAGCCGTTGCTTCACAACTCACTCCGGCTTTCATGAGTGCCGTATCAGAAGGCACGCAGCTTACATTGGTCGGTTTGCCGGTCAGATTGGTCAAATACCAGCAGCAGTTATTACCGGCTTTGCTGATTACCTTGGCATGCTATCATATTGAAAAACTGTTAAATAAAGTTGTTCCGGGTATTTTCAAATCAATCTTTGTCGGAGCCGGCACAATGGCTTTGTCCATGATCTTAGGCTTTACGATTCTCGGACCGATCGGAAGCTATATCGGTTCGGCAATTTCCGGCGTCTTTGTCTGGCTTGGCGCCAATGTCGGTTTCCTGGCAGTCGGAATCCTGTCGGCAGCACTTCCTTGGCTGGTTATGACAGGTATGCATCATGCGATTTCCCCTTTCATGGCACAGTCGATCGCCAATCCCGGATATGATCCGATCTTCAGACCTTCATTTATCCTTCATAACATGGCTGAAGGCGGTGCCTGTCTGGGTGTCGGTTTAAAAACCAAGGATCCTGAGTTCAGATCCGAGTGTCTCTCGTTGGCCTTCGGTTGTATCGTTGCCGGAGTTACCGAACCTACAATCTATGGCGTCAACCTGAAACTCAAAAAACCGATGATCGGTGTCATGGCGGGTGGTGCCGTCGGTGGCATTGTGACGGGTTTATTAGGCGCAAAAGCATACTCCATGGGTTATTCGACGATTATGGCTTTGCCGATCTTTGAAGATACAATCTTGGCGATGCTTGTCGGTATCATTGTGGCGATTGTTGTTGCTGCAGCGGTCACGTTCGTTCTCGGTTTTAACGAAAGCGACAGATAAAGAAAACAGCTAAATCCGAGGATTTAGCTTTTAAAGAAAGGAAGAACATATATGACTAGATTTCCAAAAAACTTCCTATGGGGCGGTGCCGTAGCGGCAAATCAGCTGGAAGGAGCCTGGCTTGAAGATGGCAAAAAGCCGAATATCAGCGATGTTGTCGTCGGGATCAACACAAAAACTCCGGGCCTAAAATGGAACGATAATAACAAAAAATGGGAAATGAGTCTTGATGAAGACAAAGTATATCTTTCACATGAGGGAATTGATTTCTATCATCGCTATAAAGAGGATTTAAAGCTTATGAAAGAAATGGGCTTCAAGTGTTTCAGAACATCTATTTCCTGGGCAAGGATCTTCCCTGATGGTGATGAAGAAAAGCCAAATGAAGCGGGGCTGAGATTCTATGATGATTTATTTGATGAAATAATCAAAGATGGTATGGAACCACTGGTCACTTTATCTCATTACGAAACACCGCTTCATCTGATGACGGAGTATGGCGGATGGATTTCCGATAAGATGCTTGGGTTTTATCAGAATTACGTTAATGCTGTGTTTGAAAGATATAAAAACAAGGTCAGATACTGGCTGACTTTCAATGAGATCAACAATATGTATCGTCGACCGACGATTTCTGCCGGTATCTTATCGGTTACACCAAAAAACAAAGAAAACCCTCTGGAAGTTTCAAAGGAGGAATTGTGGACTGCTTATTGTCACATTTTGGTTGCCAATGCCTGGACCGTCAAGAAAGGGCACGAGATAAATCCTGATTTTAAGATCGGATGCATGATGGCCAGTTCTTCCGTTGCGACTTATCCTTATGACTGTAATCCGGAAAACATCATGGGAGCCTATCAGTTACAACGGACAGCAAATTTCTATTTTGCTGACCCGATGTGTCTTGGAATCATTCCGGGTTATGTCAGAAAAATGTGGAAAGACGATGGTTTTGACTATTCTTTCAGCAAAGAAGATCTGAAGCTGATCAAGGATAACACAGTAGACTATTTTGCGTTGTCCTATTACCGTTCGGGAACTTATTCAATCGATGTTGAAAACGCTTTTGATACAGGCGGTATTAAGGGCAAAAAGAATCCGTATTTGAAAGAAGAATCACCTAAACCGTGGAGTTGGCCAATCGATCCGGTCGGTTTAAGATACACCTGCAATGTATTGAGTGATCGCTATCATTTACCGTTATTTATCGTAGAAAACGGAATCGGTTTAGATGAATCTTTAAACGAAAACGATACCGTTGAAGATTCATTCAGAGAAAAATACATCCGTGAGCACGTCAGACAATTAAAGCTGGCTATCGACGATGGCTGTGAGATCATGGGATACCTTTACTGGGGTCCGCTTGATATTGTTTCTGCCGGTACCGGTGAAATGAAAAAGAGATATGGTTTTGTATATGTGGATCGATACAATGACGGTTCCGGTTCATTAGCCAGAAATAAGAAAAAATCTTTCTATTGGTATAAGAAACTTATTGAAAGCAATGGTAAAGATTTATGATTTTGAATGAAGAAAAGATTGTACAGCTTATGCAGATTCCAACCGGGAATATTGCGGACAATAATCCCAATGGAACAGTTTTATCACATCCATTAAAAGCTTTAAATCCACTGATTCACATGATCGGAAGAGCGTTTATTGTCGAATGCGCACCCGGCGATAATCTGGCCTTATATCGTGGAATTAAAGAAGCCGAAGAAGGTGATGTCCTTGTTTTTGACTGCAAAGGTTATTGCCAGGCGGGACACTTTGGCGATATGATGGCAAACGCCTGCAAGAAAAAAGGAATTGCCGGAGTAATCGTCAACGGAACAACAAGGGATTATGAAGATATTCTGAAAATGAAGTTTCCGCTCTATTCTCTGGGTTATTGTCCTGATGGAACAACAAAGAATTTTAAGGGAGAAATAAAAGAGGAAATCAGAATCAACGGAAAAAAAATCAGCAAGGGAGACTTGCTTATCGGAGATGGTGACGGCGTTGTAGTCATACCAAAAAACGAAGAGAATGAAGTGATCGAAAAAGCTATTCTCAAGCATCATAAAGAAAAAATGATTCTGGAGGAAATTGATAAAGGCAAGTCAATTTTGGAGATTTATGGGTTTGATAAGATATTGGATAACGCATAAAGAAAATTAAACTGTGCATAATGTACAAAGGAGGCCGTTGAAAAATCCGCCTTCTTTTTTAAATGCCGGTCACGACATATATCTTGAAAGTGGAAGTTCATTGTGGAAGTTAAGGTTTTAGCCGGCCGCCAATCAAACATCAAAGGCGTCTTCCGTGAGGAAGAAACTGATAGATAATAAAGGAAAAACTGTGGTCAGACGATAAGAAACCGCAAGCGAAGCTGATAAACATCAAACGGTCTGTATATCAATATGGTTCGCTTTTCATTGTGAAGTAAAAACACATCGTAAGGTGCAGGCTATTAATAACACGGTTTAGCATATCGTTAAAAATCAAGATGATCGATTTAACTATTTTGCAGAGAAACAAAAAATATTAGTGGTCGAAATATAATAATAAATTATACATTTAGACCACTAATAATTGATTTAAATATGATCTGTTGATATACTTTAATCATGAAAAGCGAGTATTTGATTGGAAGAGAAAAAGAATGTGAAAAACTTTCCAGTTGTATGAAAGCAGATTCTGCACAATTGATTATTGTTTATGGTCGTAGAAGAGTTGGAAAGACTTTTTTAATCAACGAATATTTCGATTATTCGTTTGCATTCAAGCTTACAGGTTCGTTTAATCTTTCGAAGGAGGATCAGCTTAAGAATTTTGCTCTGGAGTTAGAAAGAAAGACGGGTAAAAAATACGATGTACCAAAAGATTGGCTGCAGGCTTTTAATCTTTTGAGATCTTATCTTGAAAAACTTTCCAAGAAAAAGAAACAGATTGTTTTTTTGGATGAATTACCATGGTTTGATACACACAAATCAAAATTTCTTCCTGCTTTCGAATGGTTCTGGAATGACTGGGCCTCCACACAAAGACATCTGGTATTTATTGTGTGCGGATCAGCAACATCGTGGATGGTTGATAAAATATCAAACAATAGAGGTGGGTTATTTAACAGGCAAACATCAAGACTATATTTGGAGTCATTCTCCTTGAGAGAAACCGAACAGTTCTTAAATAAAAAGGGAATTCACTGGTCCAGATATGATGTAGCAGAATGTTACATGATTATGGGAGGAATACCATACTATTTAAGTCTGTTAAATCCTGATTTATCTTATACCAAGAATATTGACAGACTTTTTTTTGAAAAGAAGGGCGAACTGTGGGACGAGTTTGATCATTTATACAGAACTCTGTTTACAAGCAGTGAGAATTATATAAAGGTTGTAAAAGTCCTGAGCGAAAAAAGAAGCGGGTATACACGTAACGAAATCGCTTATAAAGCAGGCCTTTCAACAAATGGCAAACTGACAAAGATATTAAAAAATTTGTCCGATTCAGGGTTTATCAGAGCATCGTCATTTTACGGAAACAAAAAGAAAGAAACCGTATATCAATTATCCGATTATTACACCAGTTTCTATTTTGCTTTTGTTAAAGACAAATATGGTATAGATCAGAAATACTGGAGTAAGGCAATCGACAATCCATCTCGCAGAGCTTGGGCAGGATTGACTTTCGAACAGTTATGCAAAGATCATATTGCGCAGATTAAAAACAAAATAGGAATATCTGACGTTCTTACAGAAGAATCTGTCTGGTCAATTAAGAGCGATGAAGACCTAGGCTTTTCAGGAGCTCAAATTGATATGGTGATTGAGAGAAGAGACAGAGTAATTAATTTATGTGAAATGAAATACTCTGTAAGAGAGTACATAATTGATAAGTCTTATGAAGAAGACCTTAGAAACAAAGTAGATTCTTTTGCGAGAAGTACCGGAACAAATAAAGCAATTCAGCTCGTTATGATAACCACATATGGAGTGAAAAACAATAAATACAGTGGGTTGATTGGCAAACAAGTAATTCTTAACGATTTGTTCATGTAGAAAGAGTTGTCCGCTTTTTTATCAGATCAACAAGGATTTGTTCAAATGGATTCCGCTGACGATTTTGGCACATCCTTTGAGCTGGAACACATCAATAGGATTCATTTTGACTTTTGAGGGAAAAACACCTCACAGGGTGTAGGCCACTGTCATTAACTTAAGGACCAGATCAGCTTGATAAATACAGGAAGACATGAGTAAAATCGTGTCTTTTGAGTATTTCACCGCTCGCGTATCAATATGTTAATTAAATCGGTATCACTCTGTTAATGATGCTGGTATCGTTGCGTTAATAATCAGTATCACAAAAGATGATCATCCTTCTTTCAACAATAGAAGTGTAGATTCACTCTATGACGAAAGGAGGATTTTTATTATGTCGAAGAAAAGAGAAATTCTACGTCTGCTCGATCTCGGGCTCTCACAGCGGGCGATCGCTTCAGCTGCACGTGTCAGTCCAAATAAGGTGTCCGAAATGCGGCAGTTCTGTACACAAAGGAATCTCGCCTATTCTGAAGCACTTAAACTCAGTGATGAAGAAATCGACGGTGAGAAAAAGAAGGAGGAAAGGACCTGCGGTGCCAGAAGGCCCGACTGTTCCTACATTCACGAAGAGCTGAAAAAGAAGGGAGTCACACTGAAAGCTCTTCATGATGAGTATGTTGAACAGTGTGTTTCTCTAGATCAGGATTATCTGAAATACACGCAGTTCTGCAATGTCTACAAGGAATACGTTGAAGATAATAAACTGACTATGCATATCGAGAGAAAACCCGGCGAAAGGATTGAAGTTGACTGGTCAGGTGGAAGCGTTCCGATCTATGAT
>JAFRJA010000207.1 GCA_017432545.1 Erysipelotrichaceae bacterium | reverse complement strand
CTGTTCTTATGCTTGAAATGCTGTATGCACTCAATCGTCATTATTCAGGAATAACCCTGAAATTCACACATTCGTCATCAAGAGAATCTATAACCATTTCTCCCGCATCTAACTTATCCAGCACATCTGATCCATTAGGAATCATAGATACAACCATACCGTCATAGCCTGTGGGGATACGTATGTATATAGTGTGTTGACTGATACATACCGTGCCTTCCGCATTCCATCCGTCGGTATATTCACCCCAAAGAAAAATGCATTCGGGATAGTCCTCTCCGTTATAATTGACCGTAAAACGGTCCACGGTTTCAAGATCGGTTTTTCCGGGTTCAAACATACTGCCCAGATCTGGGTTCCTATATGTATCATAGTAATCCATTCCCGCATTGAAGACTCCGGTAAATCCATATTTTCTAACGTTTTCATCATCATATCTGCAGATCAGGTCGAATATGAGCCATTCGTATCCCTGAGCCGCTTCCAACCCCAAAGCATCATCAGATGCTGCTATTCTGAAATTTGAAAATCTATACTTACCATTTGTGGTCTTGCTTTCATCGTTATAACATGGCGTAGTAATGGTAAATTCTTTATCCCATTCCGTTTCTACCGCAAGCCCCTTTTTTGCAAATTCTGCTTCCAGAGGATCTCCCTCTGTTTCATTACAACGTGAGCAAGTCTTTGGCTGATGATAGTTTGGCGTATTCTCTGACCAATCATGTCCCAGAGCTTCTCCCTCTGTAGCGCCACATACGGAGCAGGTTTTCGGTTCAGTACAGGTTGCTTCTACCCATGTATGTCCGTCTTTGCAGGGACCTTTTTCACCGCAAGCTGTTAAAACTGCTGTCATGCTGACAGTAATTATCGTTATCCAGATACGTCTTTCCATACTGCTATACCCTCCTGTTTCTTCGGCTACTAACATTTATGTGTATCAATCAGGGGCATTTTATGTTAGATAATGCAAAAAGTCAACCGTGCACCGTTAATCGTTCTGTACTTTCAATAGATTTATTAAGTGGGTAATGACAATTATGATCTATTCCGGTGTAATAACTTTACGGTTGAAAAAATATGGAGACCTTGCTGTTAGGGATGATATGTTATCAAGTTGCTTGGCTGTATTTATAAATTGACAATAAATGAACGATCATTTATTATTGAATCATGAGGACAAAAGATCTCGATAAACAGGCCCGAATAAAAGAGGCTATGATCAGACTGATGCTTAAGGAGGGGATCGATGGTATTTCCGTGGCCAAGATCGCCAGGGAAGCAGGGGTCTCTCCGGCTACCATCTATATCTACTATGAAAACAAGGATGATATGATGGCTGAAGTATTCAGTGAATATGCCCACAGTTCCTATAATTACCTTTATTCCAGGCTGCATGATAATCTTTCGGGCGATGAGCTGATCGATGCTCTGATCAGAGGCACCTATGATTATGCGCTTGAACACGAAGATGAGTTCTCTTTTGTGGAACAGTGCTCATTAAGCCCGAATCTAAAAACTTCGGTCTGTCAGTGTGACTGCTGCTTCTCTATCTTTGATCTGATCCACGATTATCAGAACAAGGGGATCATCAGAGATTATTCGGATCAGAACATCATGGCGGTCTTATTTGCGCCGGTGAAGTTCATGGTAAGCAACCGCAGCAGTTATCCCGATCCGGATGAGGGTCTGGATGAGCTCATCGAGATGATGAAGGACATGTTGCTGTATTGAATAATTCATCCCTGAGAAATCAGGGATATAAAAAGAAGTATAAATGAATGAACAATCATTTAATAAAGGAGCAAATATGATCGTAATGTACACATCGGAAGGCTGTGCCTCCTGCCGTAAAGCCAGGCAGTATATGAAAGACAACCAACTTAAATATATCGAGAAGAATATCATGAAGGATCCGTTACAGGAAAATGAGATCCGTTATCTGTTGAAAAGAAGTGAGAACGGGACGGATGATATCATCTCCTCCCGAAGCAAGCTTATAAAAGATGATAAGATCGATATCTCGGATATGTCAGTAAACGAACTGATCAGTTTTGTAATCAAGAATCCTACCGTATTGAAAAGACCGATCATCATCGATAAAAAGAATTTTATTACCGGTTATGATCCGGATGAAATAACAGTGTTTAAAAGAAACAATGAATTAAGTTTAGAGAGTTGAAAGGAGAAAAAATGTTAGTAGTACCTGTATATAATATGTTGCTTGCCCCGGAAGCGACAGTTTATTTCCAAAGCGAAGAGCTCAAGAAGAGTTCTGCCTCCAAGGCTTTAGTGCTGAATGAAAAAACCGTCCTGATCGTTGCCAGGGACAGGAAGAAGTTCAATGAGATCGATGAAGACAGTTTCTATCCGGTCGGTGTTGTCGGTTATATTGCTGACATCAAGGAAGGTTATGTTGCCGTAAAGCTGGAATACAGAGTAAATCTGGAGAATGTCTTTATCAATCCGAATCGCACTATCAATCTGTCTTTATCAAGAAGAAATGATATTGAGGATCTTGATAAGGAAGTGGAAAGAGAGAAACTGCTGAACATCATTGATGAGATGAAGAAGTTTGCTTCAGGTTTTGACTGGGCTGCTTCCGCAAATCTGTATATCGATCAGATCGATAATCTGGAAAGTGCAGCGGCGGTGATGTCGCCATGGCTGAAGATCTCCAATGCGGAAAGATATGAAGTGCTGGAAGAGGATTCAAAACAGAAAAGAGCAGAACTGATCGAGAAGATCTTATATGATTATCTCGAAGTTGGCAGGATCACCAATGAAGCCGTCTCTTCACAACAGAAAGAGTATCAGCAGATGTATCGTGAATCGGCAATCAAAAGACAGATCGAACATCTGCAGAAAGAACTCGATGAGATGCATCCGGAGAATGTCACCGATGTCCAGAAATTCGCCAAGAAGATTTCTGAATCAGGGATGAATGAAAACGCCAGAAAAGAAGCAGAGAAGGTTCTGAACAGACTAAGACAGGAAGGGGCCCAATCCGTTGAATCAGGCATCCTTTATGACTATCTGGATTTTGTGACTAATCTTTCCTGGAAGAAAGAAGAGCCGAGGAATATCGATCTTGATAAAGCAAGAAAGATTCTTGATGAAGACCATTATGGACTGGATCAGGTCAAGGACAGAGTCATTCAACAGATCGCGGTCATGAATCTCAAGAAACAACAATCCGGTTCGATCTTATTGTTTGTAGGAGCTCCGGGTACCGGAAAGACTTCGATAGGTAAAAGTATTGCGCGGGCTTTGGGCAGAGAATATGTCAGAGTATCTTTAGGTGGCGTTCATGATGAATCGGATATCCGTGGACATAGAAGGACCTATATCGGGGCAATGCCGGGCAGGATCATGGATGGTATATCCAAATCAGGCGTATCTAATCCGGTCATGGTTCTGGATGAAGTGGACAAGTTGTCCGCTTCCTATAATGGATCTCCTGCTTCCGCTTTACTTGAAGTGCTCGATCCGGAACAGAACAACACCTTTACCGATCACTATATGAATGTGCCATATGATCTCTCGGATGTGTTATTTATCTGTACGGCCAACAGTACCGATACCATTCCTGAACCATTACTCAACCGTATGGAAGTGATCCAGTTCAGCGGTTATACACCTTTAGAGAAACTGCAGATCGCCAAGGAACATCTGATCAGAAAATCCATGGAATCAATGGGTATTGAAGAAAAACAGATGAAATTCACTGATGAAGCCCTGGAGACTCTGATAAATGAATATACCCGTGAAGCAGGGGTAAGAGGTTTAAGAAAACATATCGATACCTTATGCCGTATCCTGGCGGTTGAAGTATCCAAGGATCCGGATAAGACCATAACGGTTGATAAGCAGATGGTCTATGACAAGATGTCCGGACATCCTCTGCCGCAGAATCAGGTCCTGTCTGATGTCAAACCGGGCGTGGTAACAGGCCTGGCATGGACGCCGGTCGGTGGTGAGATCCTTTATGTTGAAACACTGATGACCAAAGGAAAAGGTGAACTTATCATTACCGGACAGCTGGGTGATGTCATGAAGGAATCGGCGATGATCGCTTTGAGTCTGGTAAAAGAAATGTATCCGGAAAAAGCGGAATCGCTAAAAGACAAGGACTTGCACATCCACGTACCGGAGGGTGCCGTTCCAAAGGATGGTCCTTCCGCGGGTGTGACTTTAACGACTGCCTTATCTTCCTTACTGACGGATATCCCGATCGATGCGCATGTGGCGATGACAGGTGAAGTATCATTAAGAGGGGCAGTAACTCCGATCGGAGGCTTGAAGGAAAAACTGATGGCTGCGCAAAGAGCGGGGGTCACCAAGGTCTTTATTCCAAAGGACAATAAAGCTGATCTTAAGGATGTTGCGGATGAAGTAAAAGAAAAAATGGAGATTATCCCGGTTACTTCGATCAGAGAAATTTCCGAACATCTCAATCTCATATAAAAATAAAAGATCTGTTTTCAGTTATATGACAGAGCACAGATCTTTTTCTATTTGATCTTAACGTCGATGACTGAATCTACTTTCAACAGTTCTTCGATCAGAGCTTTTGGAACGATGTTTTCATGAGTGGTGATCTCGGTTTTGAGATACCAGCCTGAGCCCTCATCGGAATGGATATGATTTTCCGTGTGATAACAGTTCAGTATGGACAGACATTTATCGATGTTTTCCGGCAGACCTTCAGCAAGCATGTGAACCGAAACCTTCGCAACATTTGTGGGGGATATTGTAATTGAAGATCGGTGAGATAAGAATGAACAGGAAAGTCAGAATACTGGCACAGATACTAAGGTAATACATTCCGGTTCCAAAGCACATGCCGATAGCGCCGGTAGCGAAAATACCGGCTGCGTTGGTCAGACCTTCGATCCTGCTACGCCTTTGGAAAATGATCCCGGCCCCAAGGAAAGAGATACCGGATACAACACCGGCCGCAACACGTGAAGCATCGATCTTTTCGGTATCAGCGAAGCCGTATTTGGATATGATCATCAGGATACAGGTAGATATCGCAACCAGAACGTGAGTACGCACGCCGGCTTCTTTATAGCTGCGATGTCTCTCATAGCCGATAATGGTCGCAAAGATAATGGATGCCAGGATCTTAATAGTCATTCATAATGAAATGTGTTCATAAAATCACCTTTGTTGATTATATTATTTAACGAATGTTTTTTAACTGTAAACCATAAAAATTGTGTAATAATAAAAACAGCAGAAGAATAATCTGGAGGACAAGAACATGACTCTTGAACAAGCAAGAAAAATCTTAAAAGTTGCAGGTATCATTACCATTATCGGCGCTATTATTTCCTTAATCATGGGCATTCTGGTCGTGTATGGTTCCGGCGATGTTGCCCTCACTGACCCGGAAGTTAAGACTGATGCAGATTATCAGGAAACCGTGGGCTATTTTATTATTTCCGGTATAGCGCTGGGCATTGCGGGAGTATGTTCGCTGATCGAAGGTGTCTTTTCGATCCTGGCTTCCAAAAACGGCAAGTATGGCAAGATCTGCTGGATCTTCTCCATCATCTCCGTCGTAACTTCTCTTTATCACGGTATCGCCAATCTGTTTAAGGGAGAGTTCAAGTGGAGCAATCTTCTCTCGCTGCTGGTATCACTGGCTTTGAATGCTCTGGTACTGGTTGCCGCAAACACGGTCAAGACTGCTTACGCGCGGGAACAGAAACAGGCTTAGTCAAAACAATAAAACAGATGAAATAAAAATGGATAATCTTTTGTGAGGTTATCCATTTTGTTTTGTGAGTTTAAACTCTGCGGCGATCTTTACCGGAAGTGCGATAGTATTCTTCCTTGGCTTCATACATCAACTCATCAGCGATCTTGCTTAAGCCGCTGATCGATTCCGACGGATGTTCGCGATATGGCGCATAGCCGCAGGAGACACTCAGTTCTTCTACTTCCTCGCCTGACCAGCTGTCGAAGGTTTCCTGAAGTTTATCTTTTACTTTCGGCAATTCGTCTTTTGGTATATGCAGGATGGCCGCAAATTCATCACCGCCGATGCGGTAGATCTTGCCATAAGGCGATAAGACATCTTTAAGACATTTGGCTGCTCCGTTGATCAGTTCATCACCGGCGTGATGGCCGATATTGTCGTTAGCTGCTTTCAAACCATTCAGATCCGCGATCAGATAGACCAGGTCTTCATTTAACATCTTGCCTTCCAGATTCTTCTTTTCTTCTTCAAAGGCTCTTCTGTTTAATAAACCGGTATTGTTGTCCTTGAACGAGGCATCGGAAAGGTCGTTGGTACGTTTCATGATCTTACGTGTTTCAAAGGCCATGATCGCCGTCACCAGTCCAAACAGTGCAACGTTCATGAGGACCAGATTCAGATAGGTACTTCTTTCGGTAGTATCGACGTTTTGGACGACCAGATACCAGCCGATATTATCAAGATATTTGGTTACCGCATAGCGGCCGCCACCCAGAT